>JALVRI010000449.1 GCA_027031325.1 Desulfobacteraceae bacterium | reverse complement strand
ACGAAGAATACGCTTTTCCAGTAAGCGATACAGAAATTTCATGGATGAAGGCTCCAGTGCCGGGCTGCAGTTTCAAGGCAGATCTCGATAACACTTTCGTGCAGGCTAAGGCGATCGGAACAAATAGTACAGCATTGGCAGACGGCAACTTGAAAGTATTTCTTTATGTAAAGCTTCAGGTTGTTTGTCAAGCAATACTTGACTTTATCATCCCGGCTGCCTATAGCTGCTTGCGTTTGCAACCCGGAAGCATAATTCTAAATCATTATTGGTAGCCGGCCGGGTTGACTTTAGGCGTAATTGAAAGAGCTTTGAAAAATCCGGAGCTGCCTTGCGGTCCCGGCATGCCCTAGATTGGTAACTTGACCCAGAACAGACCAGGAGTTGCACCGCTATGAAGCGACTGCATTTGGATCGTCTTGTCCAAGAACTTGATTTTAAAGCCTACCAGATCGAAGCCGTATTGACTTTATTGTCAGAGGGGGCCACGGTCCCATTCATAGCCCGCTACCGCAAGGAAGCCACCGGCAGCCTGGATGAAGTCGCCATCACCGCCATCCGTGACCACCATCGCCGGCTCGAGGATCTGGACGAACGCCGCCGGGCGATCCTGCAATCCCTGGAAAAAAACGGTCATCTCGGTCCGGAACTGGAAGCCAAAATCATGGCTGCCGATTCAATGGCCACCCTGGAAGATCTTTACCTGCCCTATCGCCCCAAAAGGCGTACCAAAGGCACTGTCGCCCGCGAAAAAGGTCTTGAACCCCTGGCACTTGTCATCTTCGGCCAAAAAGAGATTGATCCGGCCATGGAAGCCCGGGCATTCGTCGATCCGCAAAAATCAGTCTCCTCCCCCGAGCAAGCCCTGGAGGGAGCGCGCCACATCATCGCCGAGTGGATCAATGAGAACGAACAGGCCCGGGCTGCCCTGAGAGAACTTTTCCGTAAACAAGCCATTCTTTCCAGCAAAGTCCTGCCGGGCAAGGAAAAAGAAGGGGCCAAGTTCAAGGATTATTTCCAATGGCAGGAGCCGGCCGCCACGGCTCCTTCCCACCGCGTACTGGCCATCCGCCGGGCAGAGCAGGAAAACATACTTTCCATGAGCATCCAGCCTCCCGAAGAAAAAGCCCTCCGCATACTGAAAGAGATGTTCGTTAAGGGTGATGGACCGGCCGGTGCCCAGGTTGAAATCGCCGTCGTAGATGCTTACAAGCGCCTCATGTCGCGTTCACTGGAAACTGAAATGCGGCTTGAAGTCAAGCAAAGGGCCGATAGCGAGGCCATAGCCGTTTTTTCCGAAAATCTGCGTCACCTCTTGCTTGCACCACCCCTGGGGGCCAAGCGGGTAATGGCCATCGACCCTGGATTCCGCACCGGCTGCAAGCTGGTATGCCTTGATCGCCAGGGTAAACTGTTGGCCCATGAGACGATCTACCCCCACGGATCTGAGGAACAATTGCGCCGGGCCGCAGAATCGGTAAAACATTTGTGCGCCAGTCACCGGATTGAAGCCATTGCGGTGGGAAACGGCACAGCCGGCCGGGAAACCATGGCATTCATCAAACAACTCGACCTGGGGCCGGCGGTGATCGTGGTAATGGTGGACGAAAGCGGGGCCTCGATATACTCTGCCTCCGAAGCGGCCAGGGAAGAATTCCCGGACCTGGATCTTACTGTTCGCGGCGCAATTTCCATAGGGCGCCGCCTGATGGATCCCCTGGCCGAGCTTGTAAAGATAGACCCCAAATCCATAGGTGTGGGGCAATACCAGCACGACGTTGATCAGCAAGCCTTGAAAGCGGCCCTGGATGACGTGGTGGTAAGCTGTGTCAATGCCGTGGGCGTAGAGGTAAACCGCGCCAGCGCTCAGTTGCTCACCTATGTTTCCGGTCTCGGGCCGAGCCTTGCCCGCAACATCGTCTCCTGGAGGAACGAGCACGGAAGATTCGTCAACCGCCGCCAGCTGCTCGAGGTTCCAAGACTCGGTCCGAAAGCTTTTGAACAGGCGGCCGGTTTCCTCAGGATCAAGGACGGTGACAACCCCCTGGATGCCAGCGCCGTACATCCCGAGAGCTATCCCATTGTGGAGGCGATGGCCGCCGACCTGGGATGCCGGGTTCAGGATTTGCTGGCCGATGAAAACCTGCGGCGGCAAATCAGGCTCGAGCGTTATGTCAACGACAAGATCGGCCTGCCTACCCTGCGCGATATCATGGAGGAATTGGCAAAACCGGGACGTGATCCGCGGAAAAGCTTCGAGGAATTCTCTTTTGCCGCCCATGTCAACAGCATGGAAGACCTCAGGCCGGGCATGCGTCTTCCCGGGATAGTCACCAACGTAACCCGCTTCGGTGCCTTTGTGGACATCGGGATCCACCAGGACGGGCTGGTCCACATAAGCCAACTGGCCGACAGGTTCGTAAAGGATCCCTCCGAGGTTGTCAGGGTCCACCAGAAGGTTCGCGTAACCGTTCTGGATATCGACCTCGAGCGCAAGCGGATCAGTCTTTCCATGAAAAGCGCGCCCCGGGATGGTCGACCACAAACCAGGGAAAGGGGTGACAGGAGCGGCTCCCGCTCCCCACAAGCATCGGCCAGGCCCCAAAGGAGACAAAAACGACCTTTCAACAACCCGTTTGCCGAATTGATGGACAAGCTATCATGAAAGCTGTCGTTCAAAGAGTGAAAAATTGCTCGGTAACCGTGGGCCCCGCTACGGTGGGGGAAATTGCAGGCGGCTTGCTGGTTCTGCTTGGAATCGGGCTCCAGGACACCTGCCGGGATGCCGACTTCCTTTTGAGCAAGATAGTCAACCTGAGGATTTTCGAAGATTCAGGCGGTAAGATGAATCTTTCCCTGCTGGACAAGGATGCTTCCCTGCTTGTGGTCTCCCAGTTCACCTTGATGGCAGATTGCCGCAAGGGAAGAAGGCCTTCTTTTGTCCATGCAGCCCGGCCCGAAGCTGCGGAACCGCTTTACAACCATTTCGTGGAACAGGCCCGCAGTATGGGCATTGAAGTCGCCACCGGTATCTTCGGTGCCCACATGCTTGTGAATATCGTCAACGACGGTCCGGTCACCATTATCCTGGACAGTGATCCAGGCCGAAAATGACCCTTTCTGAACAGGAGATCTTCCTTTGGCTTCAAGTCTGCTGTTGAAGCCGCCCTGGGCCTAATTGCGGCCCACGTGGTGCAATTTGTAGCGTTTGATTTTGCGGTATAAGGTGGCTTCACCGATACCCAGCAACCTTGCGGCTTTTCGCCGGTGTCCACCGGTTTTTGCCAGGGCATTGCGGATGGCTGCAATTTCATAATCTGCCATGGTCTCACCCGGCTGCCCGGAAGCCAGGCAATGATCCTGGCTGCCATCGGTTGCCTGCCGGATCGATTCAGGCAGATCGGCAATGGTGATATTGCCCTGGTTGGAAAAAGCAACCGCATGGCGAATTGCGTTTTCAAGCTCGCGAACATTTCCCGGCCAGGCATAAGATTGCAAGCACCTGAGGGCCCTTGGACTGCAAACATAAGACCGGTCTCCCTTGCCAAACCGATTCAGGAAATGGTTGACCAGCAACGGCAGATCTTCCATCCGCTCCGCCAATGAGGGTACCCGCAGACAAACTACGTTCAGCCTATAGTACAAATCTTGGCGGAAACTGCCGGCTGCAACGGCTTTTTCCAGGTCCTGATTGGTGGCCGCAGTCACCCGGACGTCAACTTTGAATTGGCGGCTCGACCCGACCGGACGCACTTCACCTTCCTGTAATGCCCGCAGCAGGCTGACCTGCATGGAAAGCGGCAG
>JALVRI010000448.1 GCA_027031325.1 Desulfobacteraceae bacterium | reverse complement strand
CAAGGGGTGGACAAGGAGATGGCGGCCAAGGTTTTCGATCCTTACTTTACAACCAAGCCGGGGGGTACCGGGCTGGGCCTGGCCATTGTCCACAACATTGTCGAGGCCCACAACGGCCGCCTGATTTTCCAAAGCGAACCTGGCCGGGGGAGCCGGGTCGAGGTGGTTTTGCCAAGGCGGGAGGAAAAGCGGCGATGAAACGATCCGAATCGATTCTGGTGGTTGACGATGACCAGGCCCACAGGACGGTTCTGGCAACCCTGATCGCCGGTTGGGGCTACAGGGTCCAGGAGGCCGATGACGGCCAGGCGGCCATCGAGCAGGTAAAGGCCGGGCCATTCGACTTGGTGTTGATGGACATCCGGATGTTGAAGGTATCGGGACTCGAGGCCCTTGGTGCCATCAAGGAATACAACCCCGCCATCCCGGTTATCATCATGACCGCCTATTCCTCGGTGGACACCGCTGTCGAGGCCTTGAAAAAGGGAGCCTACGACTACCTGACCAAGCCCCTGGATTTCGAAAAACTCAAGCTCACCCTCAAGCGCGCCATGGAACACCTGCGCCTGAAGACCGAGAATACGGCCTTGCGCGCTTCCCTGGCGACAGATTTTGACCGCCAGCAGATAATCGGTCGCAGCGCGGCCATGCAGAGACTGTTGGATACGGTCGGCCAGGTAGCTCCTTCCGAGGCCAGTGTCCTGATTACCGGTGAATCGGGAACCGGAAAGGAGCTGATCGCGGCCGCGATCCACTACAACAGCCCCCGCAGAAATGGGCCTTTCGTGAAGATCAATTGTGCCGCCCTGACCGAAACCCTCCTGGAATCTGAGCTTTTCGGCCACGAAAAAGGGGCTTTTACCGGCGCCGATCGGCGCAAGGAAGGTCGCTTTTTCCAGGCCGACGGAGGCAGCCTCCTCCTGGATGAAATCAGCGAGATGTCGCTTCCGATGCAAGCCAAGTTGTTGAGGGTCATCCAGGAGCGGGAGCTCACCAGGGTCGGCGGGCAGGAGGTGATCAAGGTCGATGTCCGCCTGATTGCCGCAACCAACAAGGACCTGAAAGACCTCATAGGCGGGGGGCTTTTTCGCGAGGATTTGTATTACCGTCTCAATGTGGTCAACCTCGCGCTGCCTGCCCTGCGTGAACGCAAGGAGGACATCCCCTTGCTGGCCCAGCATTTCCTGCAGGTGTTTGCCGCCAAAAATTCCAAGCGGATCAAGGGTTTTACTCCCAGGGCGATGGATTGCCTCTTGCGCCACCACTGGCCGGGCAACGTGCGCGAGCTTATGAACGCCGTTGAAAGGGCGGTCGTTTTGAGCAGGGGAGACTATCTCGATCAGGCCGATTTCGCCCTGGAAACATGCAATCAGGATACGGAAGCCGGAACTGCACAAGCCCAGAGCCGGGTGGAAAGCCTGGCCAACCTGCCGCTGGCCGAGGTTGAGCGGCGTACGATCCTGGAAACCCTGGAGGCCGTGGGCGGTAACAAGAGCGAGGCTGCCCGCAGGCTGGGAATTACCCGCAAAACCCTCCACAAAAAACTCAAGCAGTACGGTGTCATGCCTTGAAGCCTGTCGGCAATCCGCCGTCGGCTAAAGTTGTTCTCCTTGCTTGCCGATATATCCAGCGACTATTGAAAGCCAGGCCGGGCTTGGGAACAGGCTCATGCGAAATTGTGGTTTCGACTGCAGCCAAGCGGAGGCCCAACAAGCGGAGAGCCGGAGTTGATGTCCAGGAATGCCACCATCATCGAGTTGGTCAAAAAGCTGAAAGCCCTCGAGCAGGAACAGGAAAACTCCCGCAAAACCCAGGCGGCCCTCAAGGAAAGCGAAGAACGCTTCAGACTGATTTCGGAAACCATCCATTTCGGGGTTTTCGAAATGGATGAAAACGGAAGCCTCTTGTACACCAATACCAGCTTTCAGGAGATCTTCGGCCTTACCCTGGTCGAAAGCCTGGTCGTCGATTGGCGGGATTATCTTCATCCTGAAGACCGGCAGCAGGTGGTCGGGCAGCTGGAAAAAGCCCTGGCGGAACTGGAAACCTATTCCACCGAATGCCGGATAGTGGCCTCCGATGGCCGGACGCGCTGGATCCACCTGCATGCCTCACCGGTCTTTTCGGACACCGGGGCCAGGTATACCGGTACGATCGAAGATATAACCAAACGCAAGCAGTTCGAAGAGGCGCTCAAGAAGGCCAAGGAAGAAGCCGAAGCGGCCAACCGGGCCAAGAGCCAATTCCTGGCCAACATGAGCCATGAGATCAGAACTCCCATGAACGGAGTCATCGGTTTTACCGAGCTTTTGCTGGATACCGAGTTGGATGATCTTCAGCGCGATTATACCGAGACCATCAAGCGCAGCGGGGAAGCGCTCCTTTCGTTGATAAACGATATCCTCGATTTTTCCAAAATAGAGTCCGGCGAGCTGGAATTCGAAGCCATCGAATTCGACCCGGAGCTCTTGGTTTACGATGTTTGCGAATTGGTTAGGCCGCGTATCGGAGACAAGCCGGTGGAACTGCTTTGCCACGTGGGAGACCAGGTCCCGACCGTGGTCAAGGGAGATCCGCTCCGTTTCAGGCAGGTGATAACCAACCTGCTGGGCAATGCTCCCAAGTTTACCGAGAAAGGTGAGATTGAACTTGCCATCGACGTGGAGGAAGAAGACGCAACCCGGGTCAAGCTGCATACAACGGTGCGGGATACCGGTACCGGCATTCCGAGCGACAAGCTGGAAGCTATCTTCGAGCCCTTTCAACAGGCCGATGGCTCGACTACCCGCAAATACGGAGGGACCGGGCTGGGGCTTTCCATTTGTCGCCAGTTGGCCAAGATGATGGGCGGCTACGCCTGGGCCGAGAGCACCATCGGCAAGGGCAGTATATTCCATTTTACCGCCTGGCTGGAGAAAGTGCCCCGGAAACCGGCCCGGCGTTTTGTTCCGGCCGAGCTGTCCGGGCGCAGGGTCCTGGTTGTGGATGACAACCGTACAAGCGGCCGCATCCTGGAACACATGCTCAAGGCGGCCGAACTGGAGACCGTTGTCCTGGACTCGGGTGAAGAAGCTTTGAAAAATATACAGGAAGCCTGCAAACAAGGCCGGTGTTACGACCTGTGCCTGATAGACCTGGGTATGCCGGATTTGGACGGGTTTACCCTGGCAAAACGAATAAAGGCCGCCGATGAGATGAAGGGGATGGCCCTGATAGCCCTGGCGGCTTCCATGCAGCGTGACGCCCGGAAATCGAGGCAAGCCGGATTCGACGGCTTTCTTTCAAAGCCGGTAAGGCGCAACAAGTTGTTGCAGATGATCAGGCGTCTGCTTGGCGAATCGAGTGAAGATGGCCGGAAAACCAAGGAAGGATCCATTCATACCGAATACACGCTACGCGAGCAGCTCAAACGTTCGGTCCGGATTCTGCTGGCCGAGGACAATCCGGTAAACCAGAAATTGGCCAAGATAATGCTGTCCAAGGCCGGCTATCAGGTTGAGGTGGCCAACAACGGGATCGAGGTCCTGGAAATAATGCGCCGTCGCCCGGATGATTTCGATTTGATTTTCATGGATGTCCAAATGCCGGAAATGGACGGCATGGAAGCGACCATCAAACTAAGGTCAGAGGGTTTCAATTCTATTCCCATCGTGGCCATGACGGCGCATGCCATGAAAGGCGATCGTGAAAAGTGCCTCGAGGTCGGTATGAACGACTACGTGACCAAGCCCATCAAGCGCGAGGTTGTTTTCGAAATGGTCAAAAACTATGTTCTTTCAAAGCAGATGCAGTAAGTCGTGTCAGCCCTGGTTGGAATCTTCC
>JALVRI010000447.1 GCA_027031325.1 Desulfobacteraceae bacterium | reverse complement strand
ACCCATGAGCCGTCGGCGTTGACCTGTTGCCTCAGCTTACCGAACGAGCCGCCTTGGTTTTTATCCTCGAAATACAAGTAGCGGGTGACCAGCTGGGCACCGTCCGGATCGCGGATCTCTTCAACCAGGGCCCAGCCAAAATCGGTCAGGCGGTAACGGCGCACGGTATGTTCGGCCACGTTGCCGTTGCCGTCTTCCAGCTTCTGTTCAACCGTGCGCCAATTGCCCGAACGGCTCACCTGCCGCCGGTAAACGGCCAAGCCGTTGCCCGCCTCCAGCTGCCAGTTGCCGTCGGCCCAGCGGTAGACCCAGCCGGTGCTGCCGTCAGCGCTGCTGCGGCGCACCTCAAGGGCCGATCCCGGCTCGGCTCCGTCCGGCGTGCCGAACCACCAGCGGCTGTGGGCCTCGGCTCCGCTGCGAACCTGGTACAGGCCCTGGTCCTTGCCCTCAACGTCCTCGGGCCGGTAAAACCGGATCCAAAAACCGTCGGCTTCGGCCACGATGTCCGCCAGACCCTCGGGGGCCAGTACCTGCCGCAAACGGCCGGCCCCGTCCCAAACCACGTCGCTTTCGCCACCCATGGACGAAAAACCAAGCGCAGAAGGCGTTGTCAGCCGCGTGCCCGGCTCCAAGGCGTACAGGTAAATCTGGCCGGCGGGAAGCAGGTCGGTCCCCTGGCCCATGCCGATAACCACGTCCACGCTTCCCAGCCGCGCGTAGCCCGAACCGGCCTTGTCCGGGCATCCGCCCCGGCCGCACTGCGGGCAGCCCACCTGCACCATGATCTGCTTGGAAATACACGGATTGTCCCGCGATACGGCCCTCAGCAGGATGCGCCCGCTTTCGGTGTTCTCCAGGGCGTGCACGCGAACCTTGTTGCCCGAAGGCTCCAGCCGGACCCGCACCTTGTCGTCCATGGGGTGCATTTCCCAGACAATTGGTATGCCGGCAGGCTCGCTGGTGGCAAAAAAGGTGGCCGCATTGCCGGGCAAAATCGGCACCGGCTTGCGGTGGCCGGGCTCTTTTTCCACGCCGATGGACCGGATGCGAACATCGCCCACCGCGATGGGAATCGGCTGACTTTCGATGCTGCTTGCGCCGGAAAGTCTGACCTGGGCGGTGTACGAGGCGCCGGGTTGAAAGAAGAACCCGCGCGCCAGCACCACCTGCCATTGGGCCTCCCCCTGGTATGCGGCCTTGATCCAGGCCTGCGGGGCGCCGTCGCGCAAAATGCCAACATAGACCGAGCCGGGCTGGTAATCGGCCGGCTCGATGGTAAACCGAATGGGAACATCGCAGACGGCAAGGCCCTTTTCGTCAGCTGCCACCGTTATGGCCTCGGGCACCTGAACCTGCACGCCATAGATGGTAATGGAGTTGCCGGCCGAGGCAAACCCTTCGTAGGGCTCGATATCGCACCTTGAACAGGTAATGATGGCCCGGTTGACCGTCACCGACGCCCGGGCCTGGACGGGAATCGTCTGCAGGCCCGGGGAAATGGGCATCTGGATTGAAAAAATCCCTCCGCCCTCGGCAACAGCCTCCCGGCCGCCGAAAGTCACCGTGGCCGTGGTAAAATCCGTCGTGATATCATAGGTTTTTCCTCCGACGATATCCGGGCAGGTCTTGGCCTTGCCGTCACAATCGATGGTGCGATCCTTTTGGGCCTCTTTTTCGAGGGTGAAATACACCTTGGCCCTCAGTTTGGCCGTTTGCCCGGCGGCAACGGCATTGACCACTCGCCCGTCTTCGTCGACGTTGTTCAGGACGACCAGGTTTATTTTTCTTTGGGGCGGTTCGAACTCCTGGCAACTGCCAAAGGGCTTCGTGTGCAACACGAAGGTGGCGGAAAGGCTGCCGCATGCGGCCCGAATCGGGTAGTCGGCGTTTCCCATGCCCCCAAGCATGACCATCACCCCTGCCTGGCCGATGGAGGTGGTGATCTCCTCCTGGCTGCCGGCGGCCGTGGCGCATTGACCGTAGGTACCGATGGTCCCGATGCACGGGTCGGAGTCTTTCACCAGCAAGGCCGGCCGGTCGTCCTGTCCGGGCATTGGGCAGCCTGTGGTGTCGGCCACGGCCGACTGGACGCTGAAGCTCACCTTTTGGTTGGCCACCGGGTTGCCGAATTGATCTTCCACCCGCACGACGGTGGAGCAAACCGGCGAAAGAATATCCCCGGTCATCTCATCGCCGAAGACCTTGGTCAAGCGGGCCGGCTCGCCGGGCAGGCCGTAGATGGTAAAAGGCCTGTCGATGCGCTTGCCGCCGGCCAGCCTGGCGTCGATGATGTTTTCGCCCACCTGCATCGGGTGGGTGTAACCTTCGGCCCACCAGCCGGTGGGATTGGCATTTGTAAAGCGGCCGGCGACAAAGGAGACCTGGGCCCGGCCGATGCGGTCGGTCTGCACGCTGACCTCGGTCTTGCCTCCGGCCAGGGTTCCTCCGCCCTCCTTGACCGTAAAAACCACCTCCGCGCCCTGGACCGGCCGGCCCTTGTTGTCGCGCACCACCACCTCCAGCGGCATCTCCACAGGCCGGCCCACCCGGGTCTGCTGCAAGTCGGTGAGGGTGACCTTGTTGATGGAAAAGGCCGCCGACGGGTCCTCGTTGACCGGCCCTTCGTAGGTGTAGCCCACCCGGTCGCGGTAGTAGGCCTGCCAGCGATCCACCGCCCAGGCGGTCATGCCGCCTGCGATAGCGCCGGTGAGCATCCACCCGCTGTCGCCGGTCAGCGGGTCGCGCTCCACCCATGCCGTGCCGGTCCAATCCTCGATGGACACGACCGGTGGATCGGCCACCAGCACCTGCCTGCCGCCGGCCACCGCAGTGGCGATCCTGTCGGCCAGCCCCGGCTCCAGCCCCAGGCCGGGCAGCACGTCATCCACGTTGGCCGAGTCCACCATGACCAACTGCCCGCCGGCCTGGGCCGCCGCCCCCAGGACAAGGGCCGTGGACACAGCGTCCACGCCAAAAGCTTCCTCCAACACCTGGCCCTCGAGGTACGAGCCCTGCATGGAGGCCCATTGCAGGAAACAGGCAGCAGGGGTTTGTCCGGCCGGTGCCGCCGCCCCTCCGGCCAGGCCCACCAGCCGAAGGTCGGCATCCACGAACACCCCCTTCCAGCGCATGCCGTGGGGCCGGCCCAGCAGCCGGATCACCTCGCGCACCCCGCCCACGGTCACCACCGCAGGGACCGGACGGGTCAGGCAAAGGTGCAGCAGGTCGGCCAGTTCCTGCTCGGCCGCGTTCCACAGGCCGGTATAGGCAAGGGCGACTTCCCAGAGCAGGTCGGTGCCGGTCTTTTGCCCGGCCGCCACTTCCGGCAGCGCCCCGGGCTGCTGGGCGGCCAGGCAGATCACCACGGGATTGCCGGCCAGCGCATCGTTGGTGACAGACAGGCTGCCGTAAGGTCCGCTGGTTTCCACACGCAGGGAAAACCGCTGCCCACCGCCCAGGCCTCCCCGGCCCGGCACCGGCACCTCGTCGCCCACCTGCAACACGGGCCGCAGGCGCACCAGGTAACCGGGCACCAGGTCCAGGCCGCCGGCCCGGTTGATGATTTCCTGGTCATCGACGGTATCGGCCCAGAAGGTCAGGGCCACCTTGCGGCCGGCTGCCCGGTACAACGGCATGGTGGTATCCATCAGCACGCGGCTGCCGTCCAGCAGCTGGAAGCGCACCCGGTGGACAAGGTCGTCGGGCAGGCGTGCCGCTTCCTGAGTCACCACCTCGACCTCGAAGGCCGGCCGGGGCGGAATGATCCGGAGGTGCTCGACACCGGCCGTTGTACTGCGCAGCAGGTCGTCGTAAGCGGCCGCATGGCCGGCATCGGAAA
>JALVRI010000446.1 GCA_027031325.1 Desulfobacteraceae bacterium | reverse complement strand
GTAGGCATTTGAAGTGCATAATCCGGATTCAATTTCAAACCCGGTTGAGCGGAGGTGAACCATGACAAGATGGCTCGAAGACCAGCAACGCCAGGAGTGGTACGAGTATCATGGCAGTACCGCCATTGTCCACGTCTGGAAAGAAAAAGGTGACCGGTCTTTCAGGCGGCGCTGGCTCTATTTCGACAGCGTTGAAGAGGCCATGAACTATTTCAACGAACTTGGATGCTGATCTGAAGGCAATGCTGACCACGATTTCAAGGATGATCATGGACTGGTGCCTGATGACGGTTTTCCTGGCCCTGTCTGTCTGCCTGGTTCTTTTGGCAGGGCTCTGAAAAGCCCCCGGTGGGGTCCGTAATGTCGGGGTGTGCGGGGCCGTTCAGGCCAGCAACATCAGGTAAAAGGTGCTCAATACGGCCCAGGCAAGAGCCAGGCCGGTGGCCAGGATGCTTACGATGGCCAGGGCCCTGTGGACGGCCGAGGTTTTGCGTTTTTCTTCGTAACCAACCAGCCAGGCGATAAGAGCCCCTGAGAGCATGCCTCCGACATGGGCCCAGTTGTCGATGCCAGGGACAATAAGGCCGAAGGCGAAAATTCCAAGCGCCCAGCCGCCGATCTGGCGCCAGATAACCTGGCCCCAAATGCCCCCCCGGCTCTTGCCGTAGTAAAGGGTGGCTCCGATCAGGCCGCAGACGGCGGCAGAGGCCCCGATGGTCAGGGGGACCCCCGACAGGTAAGATGCGCCAAAACCGCAGACACCGGCCCCCAGGTAAATCAGCACCATCCTGAAGGGACCGTAAATCCGGCTTGCCAGGGTGCCGAGCTGGTAAAAGGCCAGCATGTTGAAACCGACATGCAGGATGCCGCCGTGCAGAAAACCGGCGGTCAGAAGGCTCCACCAGCGCCCGTAGGAGTCGATCGGCAGCGACCCGGTTGCCCCCAGCAGGATCAGGCTGTGATTACTGGGGCTGAGCATGTGAAGGGGATTGTACGACATTCCCATCGAGCGGGGATCGATGAACAGTGACAGGGCGAAAAGGGCCAGGTTGATCCTGATGATCCAGGTTATCAGCATCGACCCGTCGTCCATGTTGAAAGCAAAGACGTATCTTTTCCAGCCGCTGGCGGGATTGGGCAGCCCGCAGAAAGGGCAGTGTTTTTCATCACCGTTGATCAGGCGCCGGCAGCGGGGACATATCAAGGCCTTGGAAGATTTTGAAGGCATGTGTCTTATTGCCTTATCTGCCTGTTACCATTGCCACAGGACAGGGTTTGAATCCAGCTTTTCAGTTACCAGGCGGCTTATGCGGTCCATCTCCTCGAGATCCTTGGGGCCAAGGCTGATGTCGGCTGCTGCGGCGTTCTGGACCGCTTGCTCCGCGTTGCGCGCTCCTGCTATGGCGCATGTTCCGGGATGGGCGATAACCCAGGCCAGGGCAAGCTGGGCCAAGGTTGCGCCGTGGCTTCTGGCAATCGGTTTCAGTTTTTCAAGCGCCTCGAGGGCAAGGTTGAAAAGAGGGGGCTGGAAAAGACGGTTTGCCCGCCGATGATCCCCTTTTTCAAAGACATGATCCGCGTCGAACTTGCCGGTGAGCAACCCTTGAGCCAGGGGCGAGTAAGCCAGGATGGTTATTTCGTTATCAAGGCAAAAAGGGACGATTTCAGCTTCGATCATTCTCCAGAAAAGGGAATAAGGGGGTTGCAGGCTGACTATCGGTCCGAGCTTGAGGGCCTCCCGGAGCTGCCCGGCATCGAAGTTGGAAACACCGATGGCCCTTATCTTGCCTTCTTGCAACAGGTCCAGCAGGGCCTGCATGGTTTCTTCCAGGGGTACTTTGCGGTGTCCGAATGATCCCGGCGGCCAGTGAATCTGGTAAAGATCGATATAATCGGTATCCAGGTTTTCCAGGCTGCGGTGGCAGGCCTGGAAAACCTGGTCATAGGCCAGGTGGTTGGAAAAGACCTTGCTGGCGATTACCACCTTGTGGCGTATGTCTTTGAGGGCCTTTCCCAGGATCCGCTCTGAATGACCGTTGCCATACACTTCGGCCGTGTCGAAAGTGGTTATACCGGCATCGTAGGCGGCCCTGATGGCACGTATGCTTTCCTGGTCGTCGATACCGGTCCACATGCTCTTGCCGGCCTGCCATGTACCCATGATGATCGGCGAGATGAAGATTTCGCTTCGGCCAAGAGGTCGTTTTTCCATTGTGTCTCCCTGGCGTCTTGCTGGGGGTTGAACTCTTCAAGGCCTGCTGGTGAAAGAGACAGGCTCTGGTCCCGGCCTTTCCTGAAGCTCATTTACCATATACCGGATTTCATCAGGGTGCAAGCAGGACAAGAGAAGATTTTGGATGCACCCAAAGCTTCTTGACCCCATTGTTGACACATCTGTTGGGGGTTTGATAAATTTCAACACAGATGACCTCCAAAAGATGCCGGGGCAGGCCGCAATCCACTCTCTTCCTAATTTCCCCGGCCGGCGGAACCAAAGTGATCAAGGCCGGGCGTGAGACCGGCCGAACAAGGTCTCAACCAGGCAACATTACCGGGTTTGCTGAACCAAAGGAGGGGGGCGCTGTTTGCCGGAGCCTCCATCCCGTACCCTTTCCGTGCTTTGTTTCAAACCCCGGTCCAGGGCGCAAGTGGACATCGGGTGCCTGCTGATTGAAGCGACAGCTGCATGATCATCGGAGCGTGCCGGGGAAAATCCAAACGGAGGTGCGCCATGCGTTGGCAAACGATTACCGTTTTTACTCTTTTCCTGCTATTCTTCACCGTCGCAACCGGCCGGGCCGCTTGCGACAGGATCGCAATTGTTCGATCACAGGCGCCGGTTTACGACAGGGCACCCAGCTTTTCTTCTGCCCAGGGCTGGAAAACCGGGAACCGGGTGGCCATGCTGGAACCCGGCAGCCGGGTACGTATTTGCGAACAGATCGAGGTGGGACTGTTTTTCAACAAAAAGCGCTGGTACGAAATTATCTTCGGGGAGAACCAGCGGGGATGGATCTACGCCGGCTACCTGGAAATGGCTTCGATCCAAAGCCATCCGGCGTTTTACCAGGCCTTGCTGGGACCTTCTCCGGCCTATGCCGCCGATGACCTGCCGGATGCCGGCCTTCCGTCTTTCGGCCGAACAGCTTTATTGCTGGCATCGTTTGTTTGCGTTCTGCTTGGGATGGTGGCCAAGGTGGCCCATGACGCGCTCAGCAATGCAAGGCCTGACCAGCCCCTGGGCAAGGTCATCGGCCTGCGCCGCCTAGTTCTTCCCCTGATCCTGGCACCCATGGTATTTGCCGGCTTCCTCCAGTTTGGTGACATGACGATTCCGTCCCGGGGCGGTGAAAAGGCCGTCGTGGTTTTCTTGATAATGGCCTTTCAGAACGGTTTTTTCTGGCAGACTTTCTTTCCGGACAGGCGCCAAGGCCAAATCCGTCAAACGCCGACAACGTGAAAACAAGTGACTTGCCATGGTCAAATGGGGCCGAAGCCTCAGTGCTGAGATGGTGGCCCTCGTTGCGATTGACAGAGACAGCGCCGGCATTTAATACTGCAATCCAGCGGCAGGGGCAGGATCTGCCCCAGTTCAACAAGCAACCTGAGCCCAAGGAAGAGCCGATGCGCACGACTTTGATCTTTTCGATCCTGTTGTTGGGAGCACTGGCGTCTGCCTGCAGCTACTGGTCAGGCAAGGCCCCGCAAATCACAGAGATCGAACCCCAGCTTGTCAGCAATTGCCGCCTGCTGGGCGTGCTGAATGAAACCGCCGATGCGGACGCCGTTTTTCAGTGGCGGGAGACAGAGAAAATGATCCTGCGCATAAAACAACGCGCCGTCCA
>JALVRI010000445.1 GCA_027031325.1 Desulfobacteraceae bacterium | reverse complement strand
GGTGTCTACATCGCCAAAAAAGGATACGTAGACACCATGTTGCCTCCCGGAGGATTTCCGGAGGTAAAGAAACTGTTGACCGATTTCCTTGAATTGGGAGGAGAGTTGCTGGTTTGTGTGCCGTGTATGAAAGAACGTAATATCAGCGAAGAGAACCTGGTTGAAGGAGCGGCAACGACGGCGGCAGGGGCCTTGAACATAGCTGCCATGGAAGCCGATGCCGTGCTGGTGTATTGACACCCCTTCAAAGGGAGGCCGGAAATGAATACAACCCGAACCAAGTCGCAACCCAGGCGTATAAGTGACCTGGTAGAGTTGAAGGCACAAGGGGCGGACGTTCGTCTTCAACCGGCATTTGAAATCGTGCCCGTTGATTTCGCCCATCGCCAAAGCCAGTACCAGGCCTATATTTTCCTCTGCCGTTACAAAGGAACTGTTGACGGCAATGGTTTTGAGTTTCGCAAATGTTATGCCCGGGGTTGCCCAAACAACTTGTGCCAGCATGTGGCCCAGGCCGTACTGATAGCAAACCGCCATCTGGCAAGAGATTATGAGACGTTGCGGCGGGCCGGTATAGAACCCGGAGATGACCGGTTCACCCTCGAAGGCATGATGGTCAAATTTGATGATATCAAGGTGGAGAATGAGCAGGTTTATACGATTTACGACTTCATCAACATGGCCAAAGCCGGTACAAGGGTGGAAGCAAAGATCGATCTGGAAGAAGTCCCGGCTGTCGAGCATTTCGACAACCGCAAAAACTCCCAGACATTTTTCTTCTGTAACTTCAAGATAAAAGCAGGACAACGCGAGTATGACTATCAGCGGTGCCTGGCGTGCTACGCGACGGACAACGAGAAAGTTGAAAGGGAATTGGCGGTCAAGATAGCAAATGCGCGCCTGGAAAATCTTTACCGGAGTTTTGAGAACGCCGGTGTTATGGCCGACCAGGTGTTTTTCAAATAGTCGCCTCCAAGCCCTTGGTTGATTTCAGGGAGAATCTCCTGCTCTGCGTTCGGGATTTTCTTCCAAAGCAGTACCATGTCGGGAATGGATAAGTGGGATGGAATCATCGTGATTTCTTCCCTGAACCTTAAACAAATTGTCGCAGGAGTCAAACATGCATGCTACCATCCAGAAGCCGATCGATGAAATTGTCAGTTTCATAAAACCCGGGGAGAAGGTGTTTGTCGTCGGGTGCAACAACTGCGCCTGGAAATGCCATTCCGGTGGTGAAGATGAAACCAGGAAAATGGCAGAACGTCTTATCAAAAGAGGAGTTGATGTCGTCGGATACTCTGTCCCGGGTCCTCAGGGAATGTCCCTGTGCAAGCTTTCCAATACCCGCCAGGTGTTGCAGGAAAATTACAAAGAACAAGTAAACAAGGCCGACTCTTTTCTTGTCCTGGCCTGTGGCCAAGGGGTCCACACCGTCATTGACGCTACCGACGGCGCTTTGGTTCATCCCGGATGTGACACAATTTTCGGCGGGGAGACCGTGTCAGAAAACGAAATCGAAGAGTTTTGTTCCCTTTGCGGTGAATGTATCATCGAATACACAGGTGGCCTTTGCCCCATGACCCTTTGCGCCAAGCAGTTGCTCAATGGCCCCTGTGGTGGAGCTGAAAACGGCCATTGTGAAGTGGACGAGGAAAGGCCCTGTGGTTGGATAATGATCTATGAACGCCTGAAAAAGCTTGGTCGCCTGGAGCTGATAGAAGGATACTTGGGACCGAAAAACAATGCCAAGTGGAGCCGGCCCAGGTCCCTGAGGGTGAGTCCGACTGAGGCTACTTTCTGCTCCATCGCCGGACGGATCACAGTCAGTAACCAGGACTAGTATTTTTAGCGGGGGCTTTTATCAACCTGACTCGCCAACTGGAAGACAAGTCTTGCGATGCTGTTGATCCAAGCCCGGTATTGAATCGTCTCAAGCCAGTCAACAATTGATCACTCAAGGAGTTTGCAAATGAAACTGACCGACCTGTTCAAAGAAGATATTTTCGTTGTAACCGGTGAAGTGGGACCGATCAAGGGCGCCTTGTCCCGCGACAAATCCAAGGTTCCCCAATGCGTCAAGGAAGCCGAATTGCTGAAGGATCACGTACATGCGGTCAACGTTACCGACAACCAGTCGGCTGTCATGCGCCTGGGATCGATGTTTGCCAGCGTGGGGCTCAAAAACAGGGGCATCGAGCCGATTTACCAGCTTACCTGCCGCGACCGTAATCGTATCGCCCTTCAATCCGATCTCCTGACCGCTTATTCTTTCGGGATCGACAATGTGCTCCTGCTCACCGGTGATCACATCCAGCTGGGCGACCACAAGGAAGCCAAGCCGGTGTTCGATCTGGATTCGGTGCAATTGATAAAAATGGCCCGCAAACTCAACGAAGGCTATGATCTTACCGGCAACAAGCTCGAGAACCCCATCGACATGGCCCTTGGAGCGGTGGTCAATCCAAATTTCGAACCCTTGGAGCTCCAGTTGCTGAAGATGAAAAAGAAGGTTGATGCCGGGGCGGAATTCTTCCAGACTCAGGCCGTTTATGATGAAGGTGTGCTGGAGCGTTTCATGAACCTGGCTTCAAGGTTCAACCGTCCCATCCAGTTGGGGGTGGTGGTATTGAAATCTCCCCAGATGGGCAACTTCATGAATAAAAACGTTTCGGGTATCAGTGTGCCGCAGGCGTGGATCGATGAGATCGGCAGCGTCGACAAGGCCGATCGCAAGAAGAAGGCCGCTGAAATGATGGGACGCTTCATAGGGAAAGTAAAGCACATGGTCCAGGGGGTGCACATCATGCCCCTGGGATGGTCTGACATCGTACCTAAAATCCTGGAATACGCGGAGATAGAAGCCAAGCAAGCCGCCTGATCCCGGTCGGGGCGAAGATGGAGCAACCTGCCTCGCGTCTACGCCTCACCAGGCTTGGATATAGGTGGATCAGCACCTCACAACCCCTGTCCGCGGGGGAAAGCCCAATGTTGGGCTTTCCCCCGTTTCATTTTAGGGGACCACCGGGGGCCTGGCCTTAGTCACCCAGCAGGACCCTGGGCAGCCAGGTGATTGATTCGGGTACCATGCAGATTATGGTGAGGCCGATCAGTTGAATGATGACAAAGGGGATGATGCCCTTGTATAGATCGGTGGTCTGAACTTCCGGCGGGCAGACCCCTTTGAGGTAGAACAAGGAGAATCCAAAAGGCGGAGTAAGGAAAGAAGTCTGAAGATTGACGGCGATGAGTACCGCAAGCCAAAGGGGGTTGACTCCCATGGAGATCATGATGGGCGCCAGGACCGGTACGTGGATGAAGGTGATTTCGATGAAATCCAGGAAAAAACCGGCGATGAAGATGATGCTCATCACTATCAACAGGATGCCCCACTTGCCGAATGGCAGGCCCCTGATGAGCCCGCGGACCAGCGCGTCGCCGTCGAGCCCGCGGAAAACAAGGCCCAGGGTAGTCGCCCCCACCAGGATGATGAAAACCATGCAGGTCAGGATAGTAGTGGTTTTCATCACGTCCTTTAATATCTGGAGATTGAACTTGCCGTGAATGAAAGTCAGGATGCTTGCACCCACGGCTCCCACCGAGGCGGCCTCGGTGGGTGAAGCAATGCCTGCGAATATGGACCCCAGGACCGCCAGCATCAGGAACAGGGGAGGAATGAGGGCCCGCAGGACGCGCTTTCTCAACTGGCTGCGCGAAATCGCCGCAAGTTCTTCTTCAGGTATGGGCGGCGCCCACTCCGGTTTTACATTGGCGATAATGAAGATATAGATCATGTAGAGCATGACCAGAATCAGGCCCGGAATGACGGCCCCGATGAAAAGATCTCC
>JALVRI010000444.1 GCA_027031325.1 Desulfobacteraceae bacterium | reverse complement strand
GAACCTTACCCGGTGTCCGGGCGCTGCTCTGTTTTTTGCAAATCCGACTGCACCCATGCCACCAACAAGGGGGTCCCCAAGGAGAAGGTGACCGCCGGACTGTGCCGCATGATGGCCTCCAAGATAATCGAACTGCTCAAAAACGTTCCCAAGCGCAACCTCATGCTGGTGGGTGGAACATCCCGCAACCGGATGATGGTGAACTACCTTGAACAGGCTGTTGCGGGCTTGATTGTTCCGGAGCAAGCACCTTATTTCGAAGCCCTGGGAGTTGCCCTCTGGGCCCTGGAAAACCAGGTTCAACCCATGCCGGAGGCTGGGAACCTGTTCAGGAAGATCAGCTCAAGCTTCGATCGCCTTCCACCGCTGAAAGATGCAGACAGCCTGGTTACTTTCAAAACAATTCGGCACGGCACGCTCAAAAGTTCAGACGTCTGCCTCCTCGGTCTCGACGTGGGGTCTACCACCACCAAGGCGGTCTTGCTCCGCCGCAGCGACAAGAGCCTGCTGGCATCGGTCTACCTGAGAACCAACGGTGACCCGGTAGGAGCCTCCCGCCGTTGCTACCGCAACCTGCTGAAACAAATCGAGCAGGCCGGAATAGCTCCTTCCCAAATATCTATCGTAGCCCTGGGTGTCTGCGGTTCGGGCCGGCAGATAGCCGGTCTGCACGCCATGACAGAGACGGTGATCAACGAGATTATCGCCCATGCGGCGGCAGCCGTCTATTTCGATCCCGAGGTGGACACCATCTTCGAGATCGGGGGCCAGGACGCCAAGTATACTTATATCGTCAACGGTGTACCGGCCGATTATGCCATGAATGAAGCCTGCTCGGCAGGCACCGGTTCATTTCTTGAAGAATCGGCCCTGGAAACCCTGGGACTGCCGGTTGAGAAAATAGCCTCCGTGGCCCTCGAGGCCGAGCAACCACCCAACTTCAACGATCAGTGTGCGGCCTTCATCGCTTCGGACATAAAGACCGCCATCCACGAAGCCGTGGCCCACGAGGACATTGTGGCCGGCTTGGTGTATTCGATCTGCATGAATTACGATCACCGGGTCAAGGGTAACCGGCCCGTGGGCGAAAAAATCTTCATGCAGGGGGGAGTCTGCTACAATCGGGCCGTTCCCCTTGCCATGGCGGCCCTGTGCGGCAAACCGATCATCGTGCCGCCGGAGCCGGGGTTGATGGGCGCTTTCGGCGCGGCCCTGGAGGCTGATCGCCGAATTTCCTCCGGCCTGATCAAAGAGCAAAGCTTCGAACTGCGCCAATTGGCCAACAGGCGGGTCGAATACGGCCGTCCCTTCACCTGCAAGGGAGGCCGTTCAGGATGCGACCGGCGCTGCACCATCGCACGTATCCGTATCGACGGCAGGGTTTATCCTTTCGGAGGGGCCTGCAACCGTTACGAGAACCTGCGGCGCAAGGTCAGGAACCGTCCGCAAGAACTCGACCTGGTATCCCAGAGGCGCAAACTGGTCTTCGAAAAATACGGAGTTTCAGGCGGCAAGCCGGCCGGCAACGGCCTGACCGTCGGTATCAATCGCAGCTTCCTGGTCAACACCTATTATCCGTTGTACTCCCACTTTTTCAGCGCCCTGGGAGTCACCCCCGTACTGGCCGAAAACTGCCCGTCCCGGGGCAGGGACCGGCGCTCGGCCCCTTTTTGTTACCCGGCCGAACTTGCCCATGGTTTTTTCTACAACCTGATTCAGAACCAGGGTAAGCTCGATTTCATTTTCCTGCCCCACTTCAAATCCGTGCCGGCCTTGAACGGAGCCCATTATTCCTATGTATGCCCCCTGGTTCAGGGAGAAACGTTTTACCTCCAGGCTGCCTTCCGCAAAGAGCTGGAACGCCTGAAAAGCGAGGGGACCCGCATTTTGGACCCCTGTCTGGACATGGCCAGGGGGATTAACGGGGCCCGCTCCGCCCTGTTGGAAGCGGCGCACCGGATGGGATTTTCAAAATCCCGGGCCTTGCGGGCTTTCGAACTGGCAGCCGCCAAGATGAAAGCCTGCCAGTCCGAAATGATCCGCCGGGGAAGGACCATCCTGGCAGAACTGGCTCAAAATCCGGAACAATGCGCCGTGGTCATCCTGGGACGGCCATACAACAGCCTGGTGGAAGAAGCCCACATGGGAATACCGCGCAAGTTTGCCACCCGCGGGATCATGGTGCTGCCGATGGACTTTCTCGACACCGAGGGCCAGCCTACCGGCCAGCGTATGTACTGGGGAATGGGCCAAAGGATCCTGGCCACCGCCCACATGATAAGAAACAACCCCAACCTCTTTCCGGTCTATATAACCAACTTTTCATGCGGTCCGGACTCCTTTCTGCTGGGATATTTCCGCCAAATCATGGGTGACAAGCCTTCACTTACCCTGGAACTGGATAGTCATACGGCTGATGCAGGCCTTGAAACGCGTATCGAAGCTTTTTGGGACATCGTGCAGGCCTGGCGCCGGATAAACCGCAGGAAACGCCGTAAATCCGTCAAACCGGCTTTCCGTCCGGCCCGCACAAGTATTGAAAACAGCCGGCTCATGGTCACTGACTCCGGGGGGCATCGCCTTGCCATGACCGATAAACGGGTAACCTTGCTCTTTCCTTCCATGGGCAAACTGTCCAGCCAAGCGATCGTAAGTGTTTTCAAGGGAGCCGGGTTCAATGCCGTCAATTACGTTCCTGAGGGCGACGACATCATCAAGTTGGGCCGGGCCCATTGTTCCTGCAAGGAATGTCTGCCCCTTATCCTGACCACAGGCACCCTCCTGGATTACATCAGGAACCACAAGCGGCCGGACGAAATCCTGGTATATTTCATGCCCACCGGTTCGGGCCCTTGCCGATTCGGCCAATACTCGGTCTTCATGCAAAATCTGATCAGCAAGATGGAGATTGCCGACGTGGCCCTTTTCAGCCTCAACTCCGACGACGGTTACCAGGGGCTGACCACGGACTTTCACCGCAAGGCATGGTGGGCAGTCGTGGTGTCGGACGTGCTGGAGGACATCCGCGCCATGCTTCTGGCAAATGCCCGCCAGCCGGACCAGGCCATGGATATATTCCATCGGCAGTGGCAAAAAGTGCTGCAAAGCCTGGAAGAAGGCAACTGGAACGGCCTCCTGTCAACCTTGTCCCAATGCGCCGCGGAGCTTTCTGAAATTCCCCTCAAGAAGCCGCCGGCCATGGTTCCCCTGATAGCCCTGGTGGGTGAAATTTTCGTTCGCCGCGAAGACCTGTCGCGCCGCCACCTGACCGAGAGACTGGCCGAAAAAGGCTTTGCCGTGATCTGCGCACCGGTTGCCGAATGGATTCACTATTCGGATCATATAATCATCAACGGTCTTTCGGATACCCCCCGTACCATTTCCCAAAAGATCAAGGATCGCCTGAAACACCGGATGATGATCAAGGATGAACGGCAATTGAAAGCGACCCTTGCCCGCTGTGGCCTGGTACCCATAGAACCGGTGAAAGTGGACGAGATCATCGAGACTGCGAAGCCCTATCTCTCTGCCCGGCTGGGAGGGGAGGCCATCCTGACCATCGGCAGCGCCTTGAAGGAAGTGGTGACCCCGGCGGCCGGAGTCATAGCCATAGGGCCGTTCGGGTGTATGCCCAACCGGCTCTCAGAGGCCATTCTGACCGAAACGATGACGGCTGAAGACAAAATGAGGACGGACGGAAACGGATACAAACTGTCCCGGATACTGGAAGGGGAAACGCACCTGCCCTTTTTGGCCATAGAAAGCGATGGCTCGGCTTTTCCACAACTTATAGAGGCCAAGCTGGAAGCGTTTTGCCTCAGGGCCCAACGGTTGCATGCTCGCATAC
>JALVRI010000443.1 GCA_027031325.1 Desulfobacteraceae bacterium | reverse complement strand
TGCGGGATGACTTTTCCCAAACCAGCTTGGCCTGACCGGCAAGCTGGCCCATGGCCTGGGCCTTGCCCAGGACCCGGAAAAGAACGGCCGTCTGTTCACAGTCCAGGCCCCGGTCTTGGGCCTGGACAGCGGTAAGTCCCACATCGGCCACCTCTGGAAGGGTAAAAACAGCCCCCGGCACGGCATTGTAATTCATCACCAGTTTTTCTCCCATGGCGTTGGCCGCAGCCACCTCGGCCTCGGCCGAGGCCACGTGGGCCAGCATTATCTTGTCCGGACCCAGGGCGTCTCCAATGGCATAGACTCCTTCAACACTGGTCTGAAGATGTTGATCGACCATGATCCAGCCTCGCCGGTCACATTTCACCCCCAGCTTGTCGAGCCCCAGACCGGACGAGTCGGCCTGGCGCCCTATGCAGACCAGCACCTTGGCTGCCTTGACCCTGATGGGATCTTTCTTGGCAGCTTGTCCATCTTTTGCAAAGGGCCTGATCTGCACAAACAGTTCATCGTCCCCGGCTTCTATGGAATCCACGGTGTGCCCCAAGTAGACCTTGATCTTCTTTTTTTTCATCTCCCGCAGCAGGACCTTGGAAGAATCTGCATCCACCGAAGGCAGGGGAAGCAGCCGGTCCAGGGCTTCCACCAGGGTGACCTCGGTGCCCAGGCAGGCAAAAATGGAAGCAAACTCACAGCCCACCACCCCGCCGCCAACGATCACCATGGAAAGGGGAAGTTCTTTAAGGTTGAAAATATCATCGCTTGAGACAATACGCTCGTGGTCAAAGGCCAGGGACGGCACTTCCAGGGGACTGCTGCCGGTGGCCAGGATCAACTTGTCCCATCGGCGGGAGGTGACGTTCCCGTCAGCGGCACTGATATCCACCCTTCCCGGAGCGGCGATGGTGGCCGTGCCGCTTACCAGTTCCACCCGGTTTTGCTTGAGCAAACCCTGGATGCCACGCACCTGGGCCTGGACGACCTTGTTCTTACGTTCCATCAACCCGGCCATGTCAAGGCCGAAACCGCCTTCGAGCCTGACCGCCAGTTCCCGGGCCCGCTTCAAGTCCTCCATGAAGGCCGCCGTGGTATGCATCACCTTGGATGGGATACAGCCCCGGTTGAGGCAGGTTCCGCCCAGGGTGTCTTTTTCCACCAAAGTAACCTGGCCGCCGAGCCGGGCAGCCCTGATGGCGGCCACGTATCCTCCGGGACCGCCGCCGATGATCACTATTTTTTGTGTCATTTTCAGATCAGCCTTTCTTTTTGCCTGTCGGCAAAGCCAAGGTTAAAGTTAACCATTGGGGAAAACTACAATTCAGGTTCAAAAAAGATTATAAAATTAGATATTACCATCATTTCCAAGATAAAGACAGAAATAGAAACCAAATTATAATTCTGATTTTAATTTCACACAAATACATCAATGATAAAACCATTTATTGATGTTATACATAAATTATTAATTTATTATTGACCATTTGCTAATTTTTCAATAAAAATAGATTTTAAGCAAAAAGAGCGTTCCAGTTACCGGTAAAGATTTACCTGCGCCATTTCAATCGCTATAATTATATATCCTCAATGAACGGTACTGCACAAAGGCCGCACAAGATTCTCGAACGCTCATTACAGCCACATCCAGATCAAGCGGCCGGGTCTTCGCTTCCCGGCAGAAAGGTACAGCAAGATGTCTTCAGAAGCCGCCCAGACCCCCTTACACGCCTGGCACACAGGCCAGGGTGCCAGGATGGCTGTTTTCGCGGGCTACGACATGCCCCTGTGGTACACCTCGGTCAAGCAAGAACACCTGGCGGTGCTGCTGCGGGCGGGCCTTTTCGACACCAGCCACATGGCGTCCATCCGGGTTGCCGGCCCGGAGGCCTTCGACCTGTTGCAGTACTGTTTCACCAACGACCTGGCCGCTTGTATAGGGCCCTCGCGTAAGCCCCTTGAAGCAGGACGCTGTGTTTACGGCGCCTTTCTTGATCAAAAGGGCCATGTCATCGACGATGCCATCGTCTTTATGACCGCAGATCAAGATTACCTGGTGGTGGTCAACGCCGGCATGGGGGCTGTGGTTGCCGACCATCTTGCCGCTGCGACCGGCAAACACCAGGTCGAGCTGACCGACCTGACGGGCCGGATGGGCAAAATAGACATCCAGGGACCGGCGGCGGCCAGGATAATGGCGAGCCTGCTTGAAAATCCGGAAACAGTCTTTGATGCCATGCCCTACTTTTCCTTCAAGGGCCACTTCCTGCAAGACGCCCCCGGCCACGGCCGGGTGAAGCTGAAAGACGGAACGGCCCTCATGCTTTCCAGGACCGGTTACACGGGAGAGGTCGGCTTTGAAATCTTCTGTGACCCTGCCGATCTGGAAGCGATCTGGGAAAAGCTCCTGGAAGCCGGAAAGGACCGGGGCCTGCTGCCCTGCGGCCTTGCGGCCAGGGATTCGCTGCGGGCAGGAGCGGTGCTGCCCCTGTCGCACCAGGATATCGGTCGCTGGCCTTTTATAAATCATCCCTGGCCTTTTGCCTTGCCTTACACACCTGACGGCAGCGGATTCACCAAGGAATTTATCGGCGGCCGGGCGCTGCTGGCATCCCGGACGGCTCATTATACTTATCCCTTTGTCGGTTTCGACCTGCGCAAGGTGAGTACCGAAAAATCCCAGGTCCTGGATGACAGGGGCAAGCTGATCGGCAGGGTGCTCACCTGCGCCACCGACATGGGCATCGGACGCCACGACGGCCGAATTTTCAGCATAGCCAGCCCTGACCGGCCGGCAGAGTTCAAGCCGAAAGGGCTTTGCTGCGGGTTTATTCTGGTTGAAAAAGCAATTGAATACGGCCAGACGGTTATGCTGAGCGACGGCAAGCGCAGGCTCAAGGTAGAAGTCAGCCGCGACATCCGCCCGGACAGAACGGCACGTAAACCGCTGGCTCAATTTCTTTAAATCCGACCTTTTCCTGGATGCACTCGCAGACGTGCCGGATTGCCGGACAGCCTTTGCCGTGGCAGGAAGTACAAAGCATTTTCAAACGCTGCTTTTATCAATAGATAACGATTTGTAACAATCAGAAAATAAAACTTAAGGAGGATACAGGATGAAAGAACTCCACGAACTTAACCTGCCCGAAGACATCCGCTACGCCAAGGACCATGAATGGGCCAGAAAGGATGACGACAGCTTCACCATCGGTATTGACGACTACGCCCAGGACCAGTTGGGCGATATCGTCTTTGTGGAACTTCCGGAGGTGGGCACCACCCTGGAGCAAGGAGAAGAATTCGGCACGGTGGAATCGGTCAAGGCCGTCTCCGAGCTTTACATGCCCCTGGGAGGAGAAGTCGTGGCCGTCAACCAGGAACTGGAAGATTCCCCGGAACTGGTCAACAACGACCCTTACGGCAAGGGCTGGATGATCAAGATCAAGGCCGGAGATCCCAGCCAGTTCGACGGGCTGATGGACAAATCCGCCTACCTTGAAATGCTGAAAGGACTTTAGCCATGCGCTATTTACCCCATACCAAGGAAGATATAAAGGCCATGCTGGAGGCGGTGGGGTTAAAGGACCTGGACGACCTTTTCACCCCGATCCCGGAAGACTGCCGCCGCAAAGCGCCCTTGAACCTGCCGCCGCCCAAAAGTGAATGGGAACTGGACAGGTACATGGACAGCCTGGCGGCCGACATGGCGGTCGCCCCGGATTACAAGATTTACCTGGGTGCCGGCAGCTATGATCACCATATCCCCGAAGTTGTCAAGCAACTGCTGCGGCGGGGAGAAATATTCACCGCATACACACCCTACCAGCCGGAAGTAAGCCAGGGCACCCTCCAGGGTATCT
>JALVRI010000442.1 GCA_027031325.1 Desulfobacteraceae bacterium | reverse complement strand
CATGCGGGTTTTGGCTGTTTCCGACATGGTTGTGGACCAATTGATCAACGGCAAACAAGACCTGTGGCCGGGGGTCGATGTTGTTCTGGGCTGCGGTGACCTTCCTCCCGAGTATCTGGGTCGGCTCAGGCATCGTTTCGAGGCACCGGTCTTCTACGTGCGTGGAAACCACGATATACGTTACCCTCACCGCAGTCTGGCCGGTTGCACCAACCTGCATGCAAGGGTGATTGAACACCAAGGGCTGAAACTGGCCGGGCTGGAAGGGGCCCGCTGGTACAACGGAGGCCCCGCCCAGTATCGCGAGATAGAAATGAAACGGTTAATTCGCCGCATCAAACCGCTTGTCAAGCGCAGCGGCAAAATAGACATCTTTCTTTCCCATGCACCCCCGCGCCATATTCATGACCGGCCCGACAGATGTCACAAGGGATTCAAGTCTTTTCACAAGGTTATAGACCAACATCAACCGCGCTTTTGGCTTCATGGCCACATCCATGCCGAATTCGCAGATCCGTCCCAAAGGATAACTCTTTGCGGGCAGACACAGGTGATCAACTGCTATGGCCACTTCTTCTTCGACATCATCCCTGCTGGCCTGGATCAATAGACTTTTCAATCCACGCCCCAAGCAGGCAAAATCATTCGAGCAAAACCGGATCGACGAGGCCGCCTTCGAAACCGTCGAGCGGGGCGAAAAATCGGTGGAACTGGCTCGAATTGTCGGCAGCGTGGGCCGCTACCATGACTTCGACCAGAGCTTCCGGCCGCGGCAGCATTTGCCCGGAGATCGCCTGGAACGGATCAAGTCTCTCCTGCGCCAGGGACGCAAACTGCCGCCGGTGAAGCTGTATCAGATCAAGGATGAGTACTATGTCCTGGACGGAAATCACCGCATTGCCGCTGCCAAGGAACTGGGACACGAACAAATCAAAGCCAGGATACTGGAATTCATCCCCTCCAAAAACACCCTCGAAAACATTCTCTACCGGGAAAAATCAGCATTCCATGAAAAAACCGGGTTGCCGGATTACATAGAACTGACCGAGCTGGGTCAATATGAATTGCTGGCGCGCCAAATCGAGCACCACCGCCGCTACCTCGAAAAGACCGGGAATGTAGAGGTGTCATTCAAGAGCGCAGCCGCCGATTGGCATCAAACAATCTACCGCCCCTTGCGGACCATCATCGAAAAAGGTAATCTCATTTCACGTTTCGGCGGCAGAACCCTGGACGATTTGTATGCCTATATCTCTCACCAGCAATGGGTAATAGGCCGGGGTCGCAAGTATGGAATCGGTATCGACCGCCTCATCCCCAAGGACATGGAGGAATTCAGGAGCCAAATGGCACAAAAAAAAGAATTCGAATACCCTGAAATGAAGCGCCAGGTAACGGCTTTCGTCTTGATCAACATCCGTGCCCGTAACGAAAACCGGATAATCGACAAGCTCTTTGCCTTCGAAGAGGTCAAAGAAATCCATTCTGTCCACGGTGACATCGACCTGATCGTAAAGATCGTTCTCACCCGCGACCTGCTGGCTTCCGACTCGGAAATCATCGCCCACTTTGTCCAGGACCACATCCGCCAGATAAGCGGGGTGATCAGCACCCAGACCCTAATTCCGGGGTTTTCAAGAATTAAAGAATAGGTATCTCAGCCGATTGCCGCCAGGAAGAGGTTGACTCCCAGCCCTGCCGCAACCGCAGCCGCATGAACCAGGACAGCCGGAAGCAGGCTTTGAAAACGCTCCCTGACCATCGCCGTCACGATTGCGAAAACCACCGATCCGGTCACAACGCGGGCCAGGTTGAAGGAATTCAGGGGCAACCTGAAATACCCCAGGGAGGTGAAAGTAAGGGCGGCCAGCATCCCGGTGTATAGAATCGACGAGCCCAAGGCCGGCCAGGATATGAACCAGGGGCTGTCATCCCTCTGGATACGGGCCGATTGAGCCAGCAGCCCGTGGATCAACCCGCGAAACAAGCCTTCAAGGGCCAGCGGCATTATCGCCGCCAGGAGGACAACCCCGCCACCGTCCAGCGTCTCAAAGGCATCGGCAGGTGCCCAGACACCGCCGGCGGCGCCGGCGGCCAGCGCCAGGGGTAAAAGCCAGATACCGCTGGAACCACATGGTACAGCAAGGCCGAACTGCCATGTCCTGCCCCGGGCGGCCACGATCAACCCCAAACCGCATAGAAGGAGCAAGGTTGTACCGAATCCGAATACCGGCATTTGCCAGAACCGTCCCGTCGCCTCGATGGAAAACCAGCGGGCAGGATTCCAGGTCAATCCGATTTCATAGGCCGATACGGCCATGGCGGCCGCCAGGGCCGTTACCAACAGGAAACGGTAAGTCATTGCCAAAACAGTCGGCCGGTTCATTACCTGTTTGCAGGCTTCAACGATCTGCTGTGCATTAAGCCGGGTTCCGCTCTCGCGGGGTGAGCCGCCGATTTCACCTGAACCGCCCCATTTATTAGTACGGGTCCGGCATCTTACGGCCGGATCGATGAAATTTAGCTTGTCGTAGACGGCTTCAAGCTCCACCGGCATGAACAGGTCCATCTTCCTGACGGTATAAGCGCCTGGTCCTTTTTTCAGGAAGACCACTGCCAGGCGGCCGCCGTAGAGCTTGTTGAGATAGGGCTCGATTTCATAGATCCCCTGGTCGGACTTGACCGCAACGGCCAGGCGCTGCTGGTTGATCTGAACGCAAGCCAGTTCTTCGATTCCCTTGTAGTCCGTAAAATGACTTGCCTTGTAAAGGACCTGGTCCAGCCTGTGAAGTACCTTGACGGTATACTGGAGCATGTCTGTATCTTCCCAGAGGCCCTCCTTTTTCAAAGAAATCTCATCGGCCCTCAAAAAATCGATCAGCCTTTGCAGCCTGCGCAGCAACTCGGGCGGAAGGGCGGCCAATTCCTTCATTTCCAGGCCCAGGGCATCGATGACCCCTTCCAGGCGCACCAGGGCGAACAAGACCCGCCGCTGAATACCGTCACGTTCCTCGAGGCGCAGATGGTTCAGTAGAATCCAGATTGCCAGGATTGTATCCAGGTCAGGTTCGTTGGCAAAAATATGCCATTGCTGCCCCCTTAGATCCAGTCCCTTCAGGTGCATTATAAGGGCCTGCTCGCAGGTGGCCATGGTGAAAGCCCTGACGCACCCTTCGTGATGGTCGAGATTGTAAACCTTGCGTTCGTGGTCCATGAAAGGCTCGCACTGGGCAACTCCGTCCAGAAAGATCGTCCCCGGTGGAGACTTGCGGGCTACCGATGCTGAAAGGGAAAGCTCGGGATCGATATGGACATTCAGGTTGGGCGCTTCCAGGCAAACCAACACCTGTTCACCATCGACCTGGCGCACGGCATAGCGTTCCGGCAGATGGGCGGCCTGGCGTAATCTTTGGCGCTCGAGCCCGGCGGTCCGCCCTCCGGCACCTACGGTGGTACGACCCTGTTGCTGGCCAGGGGTCTTACCGGCTTTCAAGTTTGATGCGCCCATCAATAAACAACTCTCTCCACCGTTGAGTCAAACGCTCCGGCTGCGACAATCCGCCCTGCCCGAGCCCTGCAGGATAAATACATCCATATCAACCCCCCCGGGCAGGGTCAAGCAGCATGAGTATCAGACTGGATGGAGTGGTAGAAAATCGGCTTGGGAGCAGGCCGGGAAAAACCAGAGGAAAATGGGTGCATGTCAAACCGCCGCCTTTTTTTCATTGTTGCCCTGGACTGCTTTATAATCGTTGTCGGCAGTGTCAGCGGCTCCGGATGAACCGGCAAGCCATTTTGTAACTTTTTCCTGTAATTGCTTAGTGTTGACAGGCTTGGAGATATAATCGTTCATCCCGGCCTGGAGGCATTTTTCCCGGTCGCCCTTCATCGCATTGGCCGTCATGGCGATGATGGGCACCTGCGGATCGAGGACCCGGCTGTCAGGCCGGCGGATCATGGCGGTGGCCTCCAGGCCGTCCATTTCCGGCATCTGGACGTCCATCAGGACAAGGTCGAAGCGCTCCTTGCGCAGCAATTCCAGGGCCTCTTTACCGTTGTTGGCCACCTTGGCCGTGAAGCCGAAGTTGGACAGCATTTTCAAGGCCACTTTCTGATTTACGATATTGTCCTCGACCAGCAGAATTCTTGCATTCTTGTGGCGCTGCTCGTTGATGCTGTGGCGGGTTACCAGGGGGGCGCCGTCCTTGGGGGAACCTGCATCCCGGCCCCTTATCACCGCTACCAGGCAATCGTGGAGTACGGACTGCTTGATCGGTTTTCTCAGGTAGGCTGCAAATCCGGCTTTTTGCATTCGTTCCGCATCACCCCGGATTCCATGGGAGGTCAGCATTACCAGGAGGGTATCTTCAAGCCGGGGATCGGCCTTGATTGCCAGCCCCAGTGAGCGCCCGTCCATTTCCGGCATCATGTAATCGATTATGGCCAGGCGGAAAGGATCATCTTCCTCCACGGCCTTGTGCATCAGCTTGAGGGCTTCCGGGCCGCTGCCTGCCACCTCGAAGCGGCATTTCCATAAACGCAGGTAAGTCGACAAGACCTCCTGGTTGGTGACATTGTCGTCCACCACCAGGATTCGCTTGCTGCTGATATCCACCGGGATCCGGCGTATTTTCTCGGCAACCTTGGGCTGGCGCAGGAACTCGGCCGTAAACCAGAAGACTGATCCCTGGCCCTCGATGCTATCGACCCCGATGCTGCCGCCCATCATTTCAACCAGCTTCTTGCTGATGGTCAATCCCAGGCCGGTACCGCCGTATTGCCTGGTGGTGGAAGAATCCACCTGGGAAAAAGCCTTGAAAATCTTGTCCAGCCTGTCGGCCGGAATCCCGATGCCCGTATCCTTGACCATAAACTTCAGGCACACCCGCTCCCGGTCCTCGTCTTCCAGCGAAACACTGATGTTTACCTCGCCTTTGTCGGTGAACTTGATGGCGTTTCCGGCCAGGTTGATCAATACCTGGCGCAGCCTGCTGGGGTCTCCCCGCAGCAGGGACGGAACCTGGGGATCAAACAGGACAGCCATCTCAAGATTCTTTTCATGGGCCTTGGTGGACAAGAGCTGAGCCGTTTCCTCCACCACGTTGCGCAAGTCGAAATCGATGGTCTCCAGTTCCAGCTTGCCGGCCTCGATCTTTGAAAAATCGAGAATGTCGTTGATGATGATCATCAGGTTGTCGGCGCTTTGTTCAACCAGCTTGACGTATTCGCGCTGCTCGGGGGTAAGGTCTGTTTCGAGCAGGAAGTTGGTCATGCCGATTATACCGTTCATGGGAGTACGGATCTCGTGGCTCATGTTGGCCACAAAGGCGCTCTTGGCCCGGTTGGCCTTTTCAGCCGCCAGCTTGGCGGCTTCCAGTTCCCGGTGATCCTTGATCCGCTGGGTGATATCCCGGCCGGCACCCCTGAAACCGGCCACGAAACCAAAAGACCACTTGACGGGGGTCCCGCTCACCTCGACCCATACCCTGCGGCCATCGGCGTGGCGCATGGAGATCACCTTTTCCTTGAAAGGACGGCCTTCTTTTGTGGCCGGATGGATTTCCCGCCGCCAGGCATCCATTCCTTCCGGGTCGAAATATTCGCTGAACTTGGTACCCACGACTTGTTCCGGACGGTAGCCGATTATCTTTTCAACCGCCTGGCTGGCATAGGTGAATACCCCATTGGGATCGGTCTCCCAGATCCAGTCGCCGGTACAGGCAGCCACGTCCTGGAAACGGCGCTTGGCCTTCTCCAGCTCCGCCATTGAGACCGTGGATTCCTGCAGCCGGCCGGCCATCTGGTTGAAAGCTTCGGCCAGGAGGGCAAATTCGTCCTGGATTGCAAGCTCGATACGATCGTTGCCGTCGGGCTCTCCGTAGTGCCTGATACCTTTTATCAAAGCCTGGAGGGGGGTCCAGATCAAGCGGCGATACAAAACCGCAATGGCGTATATCGACAAAAAGTTTACCACTAGGATGATTCCCAAACTGAAAATGCCGATCTTGCGTGCCGGAGCCAACAGGTCCTGCTGCGGAACGGCCACGGCAACCCTCCAGCCGGTCTGGGACACCGTGTCCACCGCTACGATGTGCCGCTTGCCGTAGCAAAACCAGTTGAACATACCCCTGGTCACAGACCTGAACCGGCCTATCTTGAGACAGGTACCGACTTCCGGGTCGGGACCCGGCGAGGAAGTGTTCAAAGCCGCCAGAAGCTTTGCCTCGGCATCGTAGATCATGATCCGCTCGCTTTTCCGGCGCCCCCCGAGGTTCATGAAATTGTCGCTCAGCTCTTGGAAAGCAACGTATCCGGCCAGTACACCGATGCGATCGAAATCACGGCCTATCACCGGCACGGCGATCACGAAGACAGGTTTACCGCTGTCGCGGCTTGCAAACACGTCCGAGTATACAATATTGCCCGCGATGGCCTGCTGGAAAAACTTCCGGGTGCCTAGATCTTTTTCCCTGGTTATGTAAAAATTCGAGGCCGCCACCACTTTTCCGCTGCTGTCGGCCAGGGCGAGTCTCTCAAAGGTTGGATAAGCCGCCACCAACCTGACGAGATAAGCGTTTAGGCTATGGCGGGCCCGGCTGCTGACGCTGCGATCTTCCAAAGCAATGTGCATCAGGGGGTCACGGCACCAGTTGAGCATCTCGGTCTCCCGGATGTCGATCCATTCGGCCATACCTTCTGCCATGCCGGCCGTCGTTTCCTGCATGGAGTACTTGGCTTTCTGAAAAATGGCATCGCTGGTTATCCAGTAGGCTACCCCGCCGGACAAAGCCATCCCCGCCGTCACCATGATGACCACGACTTTCAGAAACCTGGTTTTGATGCTCTTTTCCATCTCCAGAACCCTTGCTTTTGGAGGATGCCGATCGATTTTCCGTGGCCGGGGCCGGAAAATACGTTCCTTGCTAGACTAATATCGGAAGGCGGTCTGGAAAGTTTAGATTCGTCAGGCGAGGTTCAGAAAATAACCCGCACCCCCCCAAGGTCCCGGATGGAAAAAGAATGTTTCTGCTCCGGGGCGCCGATAAAAATGTTGTTTGTGGCCACCCCGAACTGCCTGGAGACCTCACGGATTATTTCGGGTCCAAACGTACCCTGGCGGGAATGAAAGCTGATCTGAAATTCCGGGAAAATCTTTTCCAGGACTTTCAGGGATTCTTTGATCTGTTGGGATTGGTCCAGTTCAGCAGCAGGGTAAAGGTGGAAAACTATTATCGACCGGCTGGATTCGTTGGTCCGGATGTAATCAAAAGCCAGGTGGAGCCGCCGCAGTTCTCCTCCACGGGTAAACAGGATCACCTGCTGGTTGGTGATGGAGGTTATCATGTCCACCACCTTGGTCCGCAGAATCAGGATCTTGGCGATCAGGTTGTTGAGCAGCTGGAGCTGGGTGCGTAAAATCGGTATCCGTAGATACATCAAGACTACCAGCAAGGCGGTGGGAATGAAATAGTGCATGAAATAGAAAAAGTTCCGGTGATCGATTATGACGTTGCCCACAATACCGACGCTGGTGGCGGTCACTGCCAGGATTATGGTGGCCCAGCCGGCCCTGTAAGTGCGCTTTAATTCACTGCGCCGTACCTTCAGCAGCACGTTGCCCAGGCCGAACAGGGTCATGACAGCCAGGAAAGAGATGGTGTAAACCCCGGCCAGGGCCAGGAGATTGCCGCTGGTTACGATCATGATCGAGGAGCAGAGGAAAAAGAAGGCAATGATGATTCGGTGACAGGTCCCCCGCCGGTTCTGCTTGAGCAGGAACTGGGGCAGGCATTGGTCCAGGACCATTCGCTGGACCAATCCCGTAACACCCACGAATGAAGTGAGCACCGCACCTGCCAGTACCGCCGCAGCATCGATGACCAGAATCGTTTTGAAAACCTGGCCTCCCATCATCCCGGCCATTTCCGAAAGCAGGTAGTCCTTGGCGACCACGATCTTTGCCAGGGGAAGCATCATCAGGGACAGGATGGATGTCAGGGGATTGATCACCGCCACGGCAACCAGCATGTTGCGCAAGGTTTTACGAAAAACGCCCGTATCCTGCTCCTCGACGAAGTTGGCTGAACTTTCGAAACCACTGATACCCAGCAGGGCGGCCGAAAACCCGAGAAACAGGGCCATAGCCAGGTTTGAACCGGTTGGAATCTGGGACAGGTTGGCCCTGAGGATCGAAAAGTCACCCAGGACCCTGGAAAATCCGACAAGGCAAAAAATAGCCAGGACGCTCATGTGGAAAATGAAAATCGTCAGGGCCACGACCGCCGACTCGGTGATTCCGGCGATGGCCAGGGCGGCAAAGCACCCCAGCACTATTATGGTGCCGGTCAAGACGTCTATCTGGGGCAAAAGGGTATGCAGGTATTCCACCCCTGTCTTGGCCGAAATCACGGCCGTGGCCACGTATGACAGGATGGTCATACAGGCGGCCATGGCGGCGGCGAACTTGGAGGTGCTGTTGAGAAGGCAGTTATAGGTTCCGCCGTTGAGGGGAAGGGCTTCGACAACCTCGGTGTAAACCTTCTTGTAAAGGTACAATACCCCGATGACAAGCAGCAGGACCACCGGTGCCAGGGCTCCGGCATAGACGGCTGCAATGGCAGAGACATATAGACAGGAACTGGTTATGTCATTGCCACATATGCCGGTTGCCAGCCACTGATTGAGGCGCCGGTGGGGTTTGGTACCGGAAAGCAGTTCCTTTACCGATGCCTGGCCGTTGGTCGTGGTAACGGTTGCCGGTTGTTGCATTCTGATTCCCTGTCCTTTGACTTCAGCTTCGGTTGCTGTCGGCCGCAATTACGTAGCGTCTGCCTTTTACGATAACGGTTTGGGCCTAATTACGTCAAATCGTCCCGCTTGTCAAAGGACTTGAGAATCTTTGTCTCGCATCTTCCTTTCCAAGGTCTCCAACACCCGGGATTAAGGGCTTGCAAAAATGGTTACCCCAAGGCCCCCGGTTTCGCCGCGGCGACCTTACCCGGCCCGGTCATCACCTGGAGCGCCAAAGCCACCCCCACCCGGGGTCAGGATCCGGAAACGATCCCCCGGCAGAGCCTGAATTTCGTTCTTGGCCCCCATGTTCAGAACCGTACCGTCTTGACGGATGAACAGATTGACACCCCGCTTGCCGGGCCGTCCGCCTTCAAGACCGTATGGAGCATACACCCTCCTTTCCGACAGGATGGCCACGTTCAACGGCTCCAGGAATTCCACTTCCCGGATCAGGCCGTCTCCTCCGTTGAAGCGCCCCTTGCCGCCTGATCCACGCCGGATGGAGAACTGGTGCAACAATATGGGGTAGCGTCTTTCGAGAATCTCCGGATCGGTAATCCGGGTATTGGTCATGTGGGTATGAACGCCGGTCTGGCCATGCCAAGTGGGGCCTGCGCCGGCACCTCCGCCTATGGTTTCGTAATAGCCGAAATTTTGATTACCGAATGTGAAATTGTTCATGCAACCCTGAGAGGCAGCCGCCACCCCGAAAGCCTTCAGAACCACGTCCACCACCCGCTGGGAGGTCAGCACGTTGCCACCCACCACCGCCGCACCGGGTGAAGGGTCCAGCAGGCTGCCGGGAGGGATCTTGACCGTAATCGGGATCATGCAGCCATGATTCAGGGGCAGTTCCTTTTCGATCAGACAGCGCAGGCAATAGAGAATGGCCGATTTGGTCACGGCCTTGGGGGCATTGCAATTGCCCCATATCTCCGGGCCGGTGCCACCAAAATCGAAAACCGCGCTTCCGTCACGGCGGTCTATGGTCAGCTTGAGGCTGATTCTACTGCCGTCGTCCAGGTAATCGGCGGCACTTACGCTGTCGACCGGCGCCATCTGCTTGGCCTTGGAAAGTTCCCGCAGGCGCTGCCGCACGGCCTGTTCGGCCGCATCCTGGACATGCCCCATGTAAGCCTGGACCACGTCCAGGCCGTAATGTTCCACCATCTCCAGGACAAGCTCGATGCCTTTCTGGTTGGCCGCAACCTGAGCCTTGAGATCGGAAATGTTATCGGCAAGCAACCGGGTGCCTGAAATGGGCGGCCGCCCGGGACCCGGCTTCAGTTGCCCCGGTGCAAGCAGCAGCCGGCTTATCCCTTCCTCCTGGAAACGTCCGTCGCGTACGAGCTTGAAAGAGGTTATGCAGGCTCCTTCTTCTTCAATCCGCCTGGAATTGGGCGGCATGGAGCCGGGGGAAATTCCACCCACGTCGGCATGATGTCCCCTGGAGGCCACCCAGAAAATGATTTCATCATTCTTGAAAACCGGTGTGATAACCGTGATATCCGGCAAATGGCTGCCGCCGGCGGCCGGATGGTTGGAAACCAGCACATCGCCCGGCCGCAAGTCTCCCTTGGTGCGCCGGATTTGCTCTTTGACCGCCTCACTCATGGCTCCCAGGTGGACCGGGAGATGGGGCGCGTTGGCAACCAGTTCGCCGCCGGGTCCGAAAAGGGCGCAGGAAAAATCGAGCCTTTCCTTGATGTTTGTCGATATGGCCGTCTTTTGGAGCATCCTGCCCATCTGCTCGGCGATCGACATGAAAAGGTTTGAAAAAATCGAAAGCTGGATCGGATCGACCCTGGTGGCCACCGTCTTGCCGACATTGCCGCCAACTGCGATCCGCACATCTCCGAATCTGGTTATTTCGGCCGTGCAACCCGGCTCGACCACTATGGTGGAAGTGTCATGGATGATGATGGCCGGGCCTGAAATCCTGTGGCCGGCGCCCAGGTTTTCCAGGTCGTAGACGGCTGTTGTCTGCCAGCTGTCGTCAAAGAAACATTTCACCTCCTCAAGAACCTTGGGTGGCCCCTGGGCGGGCTCGATTTCCAGCTTGCGCAGGCTCCCGGTTTTGCCCCTGGCCCTGACACGGATGTCGTCCACCAGGATTTTTCTGTCTTCCAGGTCGAAGCCAAACTCGCGGCGGTAGGTCTGCTTGAAGACCCGCTCGAAATCATCGTCATCCGGCCGGGCGATCATCATGGCCGTATCTGTTCCCTCGTAGCGCAGGTTCAGAAAAGCCGTGCTCTCAACCTGGCCGGGCCCGAATCCCTGCCGGCCGAGATCTTGGAAGGCCTCTTTTTCCAACTGCTCGATCACCGCCTCCAACCCGGGCCAGGCTTGCCTGCCCCAAACGGCCGAAGACGGTTTTTGCTTTTCAACCACCACATCGGCCAGGCCGATTCCGTAGGCCGAAAGGATACCTGAAAAACGATGGATGAAGATGGTGTCGATGCCCAGGGCCCGGGCTATGGCACAGGCATGCTGGGGGCCTGCCCCGCCAAAGGTCGCCAGGACATGTTCCTTGATGTCATAGCCCCGCATGACTGAAATTTCGCGGATCGGTCGTACCATCACCTCGTTGGCCACCTGGATAAATCCCATCGCCACCTGTTC
>JALVRI010000441.1 GCA_027031325.1 Desulfobacteraceae bacterium | reverse complement strand
AACCGGGCCGGCCGGAAGGTGATCCGGACAGGGAGGCTCCGCCCCGCCAAAGCAGCAGGGCTGACAATGATCAGCTCTTCCAGGTGGGGGCCACTTTCAAGGTCAAGCCCATCACCACGGCCAGGGACCGGCTCCTGCGACGCGGTTCGGGCCGCCGCTCACGCAGCCGGGTGTTGCTCAAGCAGGGTCGTTATGTTGCCAGCCGGCCGGGCAACCGCCGTGGCGACATCGCCCTGGATGCCACCATCCGGGCCGCGGCCCCGTACCAGAAGCAACGTGAGGGCGACAACAGCCTTGCCATCAAGTTAACCCGGGAAGACATCCGCGAAAAGATCCGCGAACGCCGGATGGGCAACTTCCTGCTTTTTGCCGTGGACGCCAGCGGCTCCATGGGCGCCCGGGGACGTATGGCCGCTTCCAAGGGAGCCATAATGTCCCTGCTCCTGGACGCCTACCAAAAGCGGGACCGGGTGGCCATGATCTCGTTCCGGCGCGACCAGGCCCAAGTCAACCTGCCGCCGACCACCTCGGTTGAACTTGCCGGCCGGTTGTTGGCCGAAATGCCGGTGGGCGGACGCACGCCCCTTGCGGCCGGGCTGGCCAAAACTTTCGAGCAGGTGCGCAACGTGCTGCTCAAGGACCCGACGGCCCGGCCCATCGTGATCCTGATCACTGACGGCAAGGCCAACGTGGCCCTGGGAACGGAAAAGCCGCTGCCCGAGTCCCTCAAGCTGGCCGCGGCTCTGGCCCGGGAAAAGCGGGCCAAGTACATCGTGGTGGACACGGAAGAAAAGGGCCTGGTCACCTTCGGCCTTGCCCGCCGCCTGGCGACAGCCATGGAGGCGGCCTATTTCAAGATCGACGACCTGAAGGCCCGGGAACTTGTCAACATCGTGAAAGGACTGCAGACATGACAACCAAGCCCGTTTACCCCTTTGTCGCCATCGTGGCCCAGGAAAAGATGAAGCTGGCCCTGGTGTTGAATGTTATCAACCCCGAACTGGGAGGAGTACTGATACGGGGAGAAAAAGGAACGGCCAAGTCCACCGCGGTGCGCGCCCTGGCCGATATCCTGCCCCAAATCGAGGTCTTTGCCGACGATCCCTTCCAGCTCGATCCCCGCAGCGAGTACCAGGTCTTTCTGGAAAGCGCCCGCGCGCTGGGCAACAATCCGGACCCCGACAACCCGCCCGGAATCATCCGGCGCAAGGTGCAGGTGGTTGAGCTTCCGGTGGGAGCCACCGAGGACCGGGTGGTGGGCACCCTCGACCTGGAACAAGCCATCAAGAAGGGTGAAAAGAGGATCGAGCCCGGCTTGCTGGCCGCGGCCCACCGGGGCATCCTGTACGTGGACGAGGTCAATCTTCTGGACGATCACGTGGTGGATGTACTGCTGGACTCGGCTGCCATGGGGGTCAACACCATCGAGCGCGAAGGTGTCTCTTTTTCACATCCGGCACGCTTCACCCTGGTGGGCACCATGAACCCGGAAGAAGGAGAGCTGCGGCCCCAGTTACTGGATCGCTTCGGCCTCTGCGTCAACATCGAGGGCATCCGGGACGCCGGCGACCGGGTAGCCATCATGGAAAGGCGGATCGAGTTCGACCGGGACCCGCAAGGCTTCGCCGCCAGGTGGCAGGCCGAGTCGGAAGATCTGGCCGCCCGGATCATTGAGGCCCGCGGCCTGCTGGACCAGGTGGAGGCCGGGCGCGAAATCCTGTTCGAAATCGCCGAATACTGCCTCCAGGTGGGAGTGGACGGCCACCGGGGTGACATCGTCATCCTCAAGACCGCCAAGGCCCTGGCGGCCTTTGAAGGCCGCTGCCAGGTAACGACCGACGACGTGGAAAAGGCTGCCGAGCTGGCCCTGCCCCATCGCCTCCGGCGCCAGCCGCTGATGGAAATCGCCGCCAATGTCCAACAGATCCGGCAGCAAAACCGGGAAAAAGCAAACCAACGGGGAGCGGCCTGATGATCAGCGTCCGGGGACTGAAAAAATATTACGCCAAGACCGAGGCCCTGGCCGGCATCGACCTGGAAGTGGCAGCCGGTGAGCTTTTCGCCTACCTGGGGCCCAACGGTGCCGGCAAGACCACCACCATCAGGATCCTGACCGGCCTGACCCGCCTGAGTGCCGGTCAGGCCAGCCTCAACGGACACGACATTGAAAAACAGCCCCTTGCGGCCAAGCGCCAGTGCGGCCTGGTACCCCAGCAGATCAACCTGGACAGCGAGCTGACGGTGGGTGAAAACCTGGACATCCACGGCCGGATTTTCGGCATGCCGCAAGCCTTGCGGCGGCAAAGGACGGCCCGGCTGCTGGACTACGTGGAACTGGCCGAGCGCAGGGACAGCCTGGTGAAACAGCTTTCGGGAGGTTTGAAGCGCCGGCTGATGATCGCCCGCGCCCTGCTGCACAACCCGCGGATCCTGTTTCTGGACGAGCCCACCGTGGGACTCGACCCGGGTATCCGGCGCCGGATCTGGGCTCTTGTCAAGCGGATCCAGAAAGACGGCACGACCATCTTCCTGACCACCCACTACATCGAGGAGGCCGAGTTCCTGGCCGACCGGGTGGCCTTCATCGACCGGGGCCGGATCGTGGCCGTGGACAGCCCGGCGGCCCTGATGGGGCGGATGGGAAGCTGGGCCATTGACCAGGTGGGAGACCAGGGCATGCAGACATCCTATTTCAAAAGCCGGGAAGAGGCCCGCAGCATGGCCGCCGGCCAGGAGACCGAGTTCACCCTGCGCCGGGTCAACCTGGAAGACGCTTTCCTGGCCCTGACGGGCAAGAGGGTAAAATGAACATCCAAGCTTGCTACGCGGTATTTTTGAGGGAAATCCTGATCCTGAAGCGCAGGCTCAAGCGCCAGATCGCCGGCATGACGGTTTCGCCCCTGCTCTACATGATCGCCTTTGGCTACGCCATGGGAGACGCGGTCAGGTTCGACGGTCACACCTACCTGGAATTCCTGGTTCCGGGCCTGGTGGCCATGGCCTCCATGACCCAGTCGTTCGGGATCGCCACCGACATCAACGTGGCCCGCTTCTACTGGTTCATCTTCGAAGAGTTCCAGGCGGCCCCCATCAGCAACGCGGCCTACGTCAGCGGCGAAGTGCTGGCCGGAATGACCCGCGGCCTGCTTGCAATCTGCGTCATCCTGGCAATCGGCCTCGGCTTCGGGGTAGTGCTGGACTACGGCCCCCTTTTCTGGCTGGCGATCCTGCTCAACAGCTTTGTCTTTGCCAGTCTGGCGGTGGGCCTGGCCATGCTGGTCAAGTCCCACGCCGACCAGAGCCTGCTGACAAACTTTGTCATCACCCCCATGGCCTTTTTGGGAGGAACATTTTTTCCGGTCCAGCGCCTGCCCGAATGGGCCGGCACCCTGGTCAAGCTGCTGCCCCTGACCCACGCTTCGGCGGCCATCCGGGCCACGGCCTTCGGCCACAGTCCGCCGGCCATGGCCTACTTGGTACTTTTGGCCACCGGAGTCGTATTTTTCTGGCTGGCGCTGCACGCTGTCAACCAGGCAAGGGACTGAGGGATGAAAAGCCGACAGCCCCGGGCGTAAGCTCGTGGACAACCAAGGAAAACAGAAATGCAATTGGAAACATTTTACGGCGGAATCGAACTTCACCGGGAAAAAAGAACCCTTTACGCCCGCTTCCTGGTGCCCCATGTTGTCCTTTCCACCTGCCGGGCCGCCGGCGGGCTGCGGACCGGGCTGAACTGCCTGCTCAACCACCAGAGCTGTGAGCCGACAGGTCACAAAAAGGGACTGCCGCCAAGTGTTTTCAACGATCCGGACGCCTACCGGCGCCTGATCTGCCAACAAGTCGGCCTGGAGGCCGATACCTGTGCCACCCTGGCAACGG
>JALVRI010000440.1 GCA_027031325.1 Desulfobacteraceae bacterium | reverse complement strand
TGGGCCTGGAAGTATTTGTCCATGGAGCCTTGTGCTACGGGGTTTCAGGGCGTTGTTACTGGAGCAGCTACCTGGGCGGGAAAAGCGGCCTGCGGGGCTGGTGCGTCCAGCCCTGCCGGAGGCGCTACCGGCAGGAAGGTCTCACCAGGCGCTTTTTCGCCTGCCTTGACCTGAGCGCCGATGTGCTCACCAAGGTTCTTCTGAAAATCCCGGCCATCCGGGCCTGGAAGATAGAAGGCCGCAAAAAGGGAGCCCACTACGTATATCACACCACCTGCGCCTACCGTATCCTGCGTGACCAGGGCCGTGATCCTGCGGCCAAAAAGGAAGCCCTGGCCTTGCTGGAAATGGCCCTGGCAAGGCCCGGCACTCACTACAACCTGCTTTCCCACCGCCCCCGGTCTCCATTGCAGGCCGACACCGACACCGGTTCAGGGCTGTTGGTGGCCAAGATCCCGGCAGCCGCTTCCAGGCCGAAAATCGAGCCCCGCATACCATTGCTGGCCGGGGATACCCTGAGGATAGGCTACCAGGACGATCCCTGGCACTGCCGGATCAGCCTTTCAAAATCCGTCCCCAAGGCGGGCACCTTTTACCTGCCCCTGCCGCAGGACAAAAAACCCCCCAAGGGGACTCCGGTTTTCCTGGTGGACCGCAGCGAGCAGGGCCTCGAAGAAAAGCTGCGCCCCCTGGCAGAACAACTTGCTAAAACGGCAGCCCCGGGCAGGCTGCGAAGTGCCTTTTCCCTGCGCCTGCCCACCCCGGGCCGCAAGCACAACCAGCCCCTTCAAATGAGGGTCATGCGCCGGATCGGTAGGCGTTCGATCCGGGCCGCAGTCGGCCTGTGGCTCGATTCCGACGGCGGCACCCGGCTTCCCAAGAGCAACACCAGCCGGATCTGGTGGTGGCTGCCGCCGGTGATTTGGCCCCGGGGCCAGGACGATTTCAAGGCCCTTCTGCAAAAGCTGCTCAGCAGGGGCGCCCGGCGTTTTGTTCTCAACGCCCCCTGGCAAATAAACTGGTTCAGCAAACGCAAGCAGCTCACCGTCTGGGCCGGGCCCTTTTGCAACATCGCCAATCCACTGGCGGCCAGGGTCCTTAAGCTGATGGGTTTTTCCGGTGTTATCCTCAGCCCGGAGCTGAGCCGCAAGGACTTTTTCCAGATGGCCGCCAAGAGCCCCCTGCCCACCGGGATGGTCATCCGCGGCAACTGGCCCCTGTGTGTATCCCGGATCGTTCCGGACGATCTCAGGCTGCGTCATCCGTTCACAAGCCCCCTGGGTGAAGAGGCCTGGACAACCCGCCATGGAGATACTTACTGGACCTATCCCAATTGGCCCATCGACCTTACCGGTCACCGGCAGAGCCTCTTCGAGGCCGGAATAGGGATGTTCGTCCACTTGGATGAACCTTTGCCCCCCAAGGTGTCCCTCAAAAAGCGTCCCGGCCTCTGGAACTGGGAAGTGAACCTGAGATAGGTCCTGAAGGGCGGCGGCAAGACGACAAGATTGACAAAAGAGCGGCCTCGATTTGCGCCTTTTGCCGGTTTTTGTTAACTTTTAGTTTCCAAACTTCGACAAGGGTCGCCCAATCCTCCCAAAAACCCGGCCCCTTGCGGGCAGGCTGGAGTCTATTCAGGTGCAAGCCGGGAAACATTACAAGCAGGCCGGCTGGAAATGGCAGGCCCGCCCCCTGGTACCCGTGGCCCTGGCCTGGCTGACAGGTATCGCCGCCGGATCCCTGGCGGGAAAAAACTCAATTTGGCTCGTATCCAGCATGGCCCTGGCAGGGGTTGCCGGCCTTGCAATCTGCTTCAGGCTGAAAAAAACCATCCTGCCGGCCGGTTTGATCCTCTGCCTTGCGGCCGGCACCCTGGCGATCTGGCTGCGGTATCCTGAAAGCCTGCCGCCCCGGAACGTGGCCCGCTTTGCCGGCCCGACGCCATGGCAGGTGACCGGCACGGTGGCAGAACCGGTCCTCGAATCCGAAAGCCGCAGCCGGCTGGTGCTGGAAGTAGAATCGATCCGCAGCCGGGCCGCAATAAAAGCGGCCGGGGGCAGGCTGCTGGTCAACATCTTGGGCCCCCTGGAAGGCCGGCAAATTTTGGCCGGAGACAGGATCTCAGTCAGGGGCCGGATCAAGCTTTTCCACAACTTCAACAATCCCGGTTGCTTCGATTACCGGCGGTACATGGCCTCAAGGAATATCTTCAGCCGGACTTACTGCCGGCCGGACAAAATCATCTTTCTAGGCCCGGGTCCGGGGTACAGTTTCAAACGCCGGCTTGACGCCTGGCGCAAGCATCTGGTCAAGGTCCTCGAAGGGACCATGGCCGGCTTCGATCCCCAGGTACGGGCAGTGAGCAGGGCCCTGCTGCTGGGAGACCGCAGCCGGGTATCGTCCGGGCTGCGGCGGGATTTCAACCGCGCCGGAGTTGGTCACGTCCTTGCCATCTCCGGTCTGCACCTGGGACTGGTAGCCGCAGGATCCCTGGCCCTGTTCACCCGGCTGTTTGCCTGGTGCGGCTTTTTACGCGCTGCCGGCCGGGTCCGTCCGGCAGCCGCCCTGGCAGCCTTCATCCCCACCCTGGCTTACGCCCTGCTGGCCGGGATGACGCCTTCCACCCAGCGGGCCTTGATCATGGTGGCGGTCTTCCTGGCGGCCCTGGCCCTGGGCCGGCGCCATGACCTTGCCAACACCCTGGCCCTGGCCGCCCTTGTGATCACGGTGGCCGATCCGGGGGCGTTGTTTGCGGTTTCTTTCCAGCTCTCATTCGCCGCCGTAATCGGGATCGTCTGGCTGCTGGAAAGGCTTTCCGAACGCCTGCCGGCCGCCAAAACCAAGACAGCCCGCCTGGCAAACCAGGCCCTCTGGCTGGTCCTGGTCAACTTGGCCGCTTTTTTGGCTACCCTACCGATTGTAGTACGCAATTTCAACCAGTTAAGCCTGGTGGGCGGTGCCGCCAACCTGGCGGTGGTACCCTTGGTGGCCCTGGTGGTCCTGCCGGCCGGGCTGGCCGGTATCTTCCTGCACGGCCTGTGGCCGGCGGCCGCAGCCTGGCTGCTCAAGCTGGCCGCCTCCGGCCTGGTTCCGGTCCTTGCCGCCATCCGGTACCTGGCAGGCCTTGAGCACGCCGCCGTAACCCTGGTTACACCGACCTTGATCGAAATCGGACTTTATTACCTGGCCCTCTGGTCCCTGGTTGAAATCAGGCGTATCAGGTGGGCTTCCCCCCTGCTGGCCATGGTAGCCCTGGTGGCCGCCCTGGACAGCGGGTACTGGGTTTACCAGCGGTACTTTCGCCGGGACCTGCGCCTGACGGTGGTCGACGTCGGCCAGGCCGCTTGCGCCCTGGCCGAGCTTCCCGGCGGCTATACCATTCTCATCGACGGCGGCGGTTTCAGCGACAACCGTATCTTTGACGTCGGGCAAAAAGTTGTGGCGCCTTTCCTGTGGTCCAGGAAGATCGCCACCATCGACCTGGTAATCCTCTCTCACGCCAACAGCGACCACCTCAACGGCCTGCTATATATCCTGGAAAAATTTTCCCCCGCCCGGGTCTGGTCAAACCATCAACCGGCCCCCACGGAGTGCTACCGTCGCTTTTGCAAGCTTATCGAATCCCGCCGAATACCATGGCCGCCGCCGGAAATACTACCCCGCCGGACAACCATCAACAAGGCGACGCTCCATATCCTCCACCCCCGCCCGGCCGATCTTGAAACCAGCCAGGATCTAAACGCCAACAGCCTGGTGGTCCGCATTCAACTGGGAAAAATTGCTTTCCTGCTTCCGGGAGACATCACTGCCGGGGCCGAGAGGCGCATCCTGAAACGCTGCGGCCGGAGGCAACTTGCCAGCACGGTCCTGGTGGCGGCCC
>JALVRI010000439.1 GCA_027031325.1 Desulfobacteraceae bacterium | reverse complement strand
GAGACGCGGTGATCGGTTGAGGTATATGTCAAAGGCGCTCCGCCAAGACCGATGTCAAATTTACGCATGGTCTCGAAACCCTTTTTGACGATGGCTTCGCCGGTCAGGCTGCCGGCCTTGTCGGCGCGCTTCATGGCTTCCCAAAGGGCCAGCACGTTGGACCAGGCCTGAACCGTCCGGATCAGCCGTTTTTCGGAAGGTACACCGGGGTTATACTTCTTGCCGTATTCCAACACCTTGTCCATCAGGCGGGCTTTCCCGCCGTAAAAAGCGCATACATGACCCGCCATGACTCCTTCGGCGGCTTTGCCGGCCAGCCGCGGCAGGTTTTCATCGAAACCCCAGAGGTTGACGATATGATCGGCACCCAGCCCAAGGGCGTAAGCATCACGCAAGGTGGCCGAAACCGACATTGTGGTATTGCCGTGCCAGACCACATCCGGTTTGAAGTCCTTGAGGGCCAGGACCTGGCTCTTGGTGTCGATGGCGAACAGGGAAACGTCCTGGTCCGGGCCTATCTCGAAACCGAGAATCTTGGCCTGATCCTTGATGGCCTTGATGGGAGCGCTGGCATAGGGTGAAGCGAACATGTAGCAGCATGCAAAACGCGGTTTGCGCTTGCCGTAATCCGGATGTTTCTTCCAGCGCGTATCGTACCATGCCGTCAAGGTGGCCCTGGCGTTTGTCGAATAATCGGTTGCGGCAAACAGGTTGTAGGGTGTCTTCTTGGGGTTGGTCAGATGACCGGAATAAGAAGCCGAAACGTAGGGGATTTTATCCTTGGTCACCGTGGGTGAGAGGGCCTCGGTATCACCGGTCCCCCATCCCAGTACGGCCACGCACTTTAAGCGCTTGAACAGCTTGTACTTGGTCAGGGCCTCGGGAACCCGGTAGCCGTAGTCGAATTGGTAGAGTTTAACCTTCTTGCCGTTGATTCCTCCGTTGTCATTGATGTAATGGACCGCCTCGGCGATTCCCATGGCGTAATCCTTGCCGACGTCGGAGGTTGCACCGGTCATGTCGTTCAAGGCACCCAGCCTGACGGTTGCCGCCGTTGCACTGACGGCCCCGAAGGCCATGGCCAGGGTAAAGACGGCTATCACCATCCATAAACCGAAATAAGTTTTCTTGTCGCGCATGCTTTCCCCCTTTTTGTTTAACCGACCAATTAGTGTTAAAGCCCCACATTGAACTACGGTAGTATCACCCCCCTCGCCAGTAAAAAGCCCTTTTCAAGAGCACGGGGTGCCGGACACCAAGGTCCGGCATTGTCCGTCTAGTAAGAAAACGGCCAGAGATTGAAGTAGTTTTTTATCTGCCACCAACGGTAAGCCAGACCGTTTGGTTCGAAGATCATGAACCCGCAGATGGCCAGGCCGAAGGCGGCTTCCTTGATGAACAAAAAGTCCATTAAGAGCTTTGGAAAAGTGTCAGCCAGCGGCATGATGGCAAGCTGTAAGATTTCCATCACCATCACCATGAAAATGGAGCCGAAAATGGCACCGTGGAGCGAGCCCACCCCGCCGATGAGAATTACACCCACCAGCCAGAGGGACCAGAACCAGGGGAAATGCTCGGTGCTGATGGCCGCCAGGTTGCTGATCCAGAACGCCCCGGCTATGCCGCCGATGAAGCCGGCCACGAAGAAGGCCAGCAGCTTGTACAAAACAACGTTGATGCCCATCACTTCAGCGCTGATGTCGTTGTCCCTGATGGCCACCCAGGCCCTTCCAACCCGCGTCCGCAGCAGGTTGGCCATCGCCGCCACGCACAGGATGACCAGGATCAGCATCATGAAATAGACCTTCAGATCGCTGTCGATGATCCAGGGGCCGATCTTGATGGTCCCGGGCGGCAGGGAAAAGGCCTGTCCCCGCCCGCCGATCTGGCTGACATACTGGGTCAGGATGAAATCGACGGTAATGAACTGGGCCGCCATGGTGGTCAAAATCAGGTAAAACCCCTTGACCTTGGCAGATGGCAGTCCGAACAGCACACTCCAGATGCCGGCCACCACGGCTGCGATCAGGATGCTGATGGGGTAAGCCAGGCCCATGTCCATCAGGAACTTGGGCCAGGGAAACTCCAGGATCAGGAGGGTGCTGGTATAGGAGCCCACGGCGATGAAGGCCGCGTGACCGAGGGTGATCTGTCCGCAGTAGCCGATGAGCAACTGGACCCCCAGGGCACCGAGGATGGTGTAACCGATCTGGTTGCACACCCCCAGCCAATAGCCGTCGGCAACGGCCGGGATGATAAAGAAGATGGTGACAAAGAGCAGGATCATTTTGCCCTTGATGAAGGTGGTTTGCCACCAGGCATGATCCTGGGCATAGCTTTCATGGTAGGTTCCACAGGGTAACCAGGTTGCCGACATACACAAAGCTCCCGTAATTGTTATTGAATTTCAGGTTGCAAGTCCATCACACACGTTCGATCCGCTCCCAGCCCCATAAACCGTAAGGTTTGAAGAGCAGGAAGACCGCCATGAAGGCAAAGGGGGCGATCTCCTTGACACCGCCCGGAAAATACTTGTCCAGGTAGGCACCGCAAAAATTTTGCAGCAGCCCGATTATGATGCCGCCCACAATGGCGCCCGGAACGGAGTTCAGCCCACCCAGGACCACCACCGGCAAAACCAGCAATCCCAGATAGCTGACCGATATGTTGAGGCCGTTGATGTTGCCCAGCAGGGTTCCACCCACCCCGGCGGCCATGAAGGCGATGGCCCAGGCGGCGGCGTAGACGAAACGGGCGCTTACCCCCAGGGACAAGGCCGCCATTTCATCGTCGGCCGTGGCCTGCATGGCAAGTCCCCAGCGGGTGTATTTGAAAAAGGCGACAAAGATCACCAGCAGCACGATGGCGGCCAGAAAACTCCACAAGTATACTTTGCCGATGACCAGGGGACCGATATGCATGGGCTCGATGGAAAAGACCGGCGGATCGAAAACCCGGGTATCGGTGCCCCAGATCAGTTCCACGCAACCTTTGAAAAAGAAGGACAAGCCCACCGTTACCATGATCACCGTCAGCACCGGTTCTCCGATGAGCCTGTCGAGAAATATCCTTTCGGTCAGGATGCCCAGGATGAATCCGATTATCAGGGAAATCAGCAGGGCCAGCAGAAAAGGTACTCCCATGGAATAGAAGCTCAGGGAAACGTAAGCCCCGATCAGGGTCATTTCCCCCATGGCCAGGTTGAGCACCCCGGAACACTTGTAGATCAGAACCCAGCCAAGGGCCACCAGGGAATAGATTCCTCCGACCATTATTCCGGTGGTCATCGTCATCCAGAAAAGTTCCATCAATCAACTCCCTTTTGGTAAAGCTTTCACGTTCCGCGCCGAACCGGCACGTCAAAATCAATCGGTTATCTTGCGGATCTGAAGATCGGTCTTGATATGGCTCTGCCGGCCGTCCTCGTACTTGATGGTGGTGTCGATATGCACCGAATCCGCATTTGAGTACAGGGCATTTACTATGTCCTGGTAACGTTTTTCGACAAAAGCCCGCCGCAGCTTGCGGGTACGGGTCAACTCGTCGTCGTCGGGGTCGAGTTCCTTGTACAGGTTGGTGAATTTCCTGACCTTGGCCGCGTCCGGCAGGTCCTTGTTGGCCTGCCGGATCTGTTCTTCCACCAGATCGTAGACTTCAGAATGCTGGGACAGTTCCTGGTAGCTGGTATAGTTGATCTTCTTTTCGTCGGCCCACTTGCCCACCACAGAGTAGTCGATGCACATGACGGCGGTTATGTAATCCCGGTTATGTCCGATGACCCAGGAATCCTTTATGTAGGGGCTGAACTTGAGCCGTGTTTCCAGGTACTGGGGTGAAAATGGTTTCCCGTCTTTGAGGATGAAGACGTCCTTGGTCCGGT
>JALVRI010000438.1 GCA_027031325.1 Desulfobacteraceae bacterium | reverse complement strand
CGCCGTATTTTTTAAGTCCGGCAACGTCGGCCTCGGCCATTGCGCCGCCCAGGACAACGGCGGTAAGATTGCCGCCGAGTTGATCTGCCAGTTTCCTGGCTTGACTTAGGACTTCATAGCTGATTTTACGAAAGAGGCCTTCACTCTGTTCGGTTACGGCCAGCACTGTCTGGGACATGATTGACTCCTTGCTGTTTGAAGATAGTTACCGCCTCTATCAGGCTGTTGAAAAACTATTACACTTGGCCCTAGGGCGTTAAGATCCTGCTCAAAATGCTCATTTATTACCAATAAACTGCGCTTTTTCGTCGGATTGTGCCTTGTCTGACCTGCGCTCACGATTTCCAACAGCCTGCCAGGTGTAACAACCTGTCTCTGAATGATGAAATACGGGCCGGATCGTCAGATCACCTTGGCCTCTTCCGACAAGGCCTTGACCAGTTGGTCTACTTTTTCTTCCACAGAGTCACCTTCTATCATCCTGCCCGCGGACCTTTCCGGAGGTGGGGCCAGGGTCTTGATCATGACCTTGGGCTCAAGTTGGGCCGCCTCGATGCCCAGACCGGCCGCGTCGATAACCTCGATCGGTTTTTTCTTGGCTTTCATGATTCCCGGCAGGCTGGCATAGCGTGGCTCATTGAGGCCGCGCTGGGTGGTGATCAGGGCCGGCAGGGAGGTTTCCACGTCCACGGTTCCGCCGTCTACCGTGCAGCGGCAGCGGATCTTGTCGTCCTCGATCTTTTCTTCGATCACCATCGAGATGCTGGGAATGTCCAGCAACTCGGCCACGGCCGGACCGACCATGTGGTAATCATCGTCCACGGCCCGGTAACCTGCTATAAGCAGGTCGTACTGGCGGTCTTTGACGGTGGCAGCCAGTATCCGGGCCGCAGCCAGGCTGTCGTACTGGTTTAGCTGGCAATCGATCCGCAATCCCTTGTCGGCTCCCATGGCCAGGGCTGTCCGGATTGCTTCATCGGCCTTGGCCGGGCCGAGGCTGACTATGGTCACCGTGCCGCCCTTTTCCTGGCGGATCTGGAGAGCTTCTTCCACGGCCAGTTCGTCATAGGGGTTTATGACCCATTTCAGGCCGTCGGTCTTGATCGATGCTCCGTCATCGGCCACCTGGATGATGGACTCGGTGGCCGGAACCTGTTTCAGGAAAACGAATATTTCCACTTTGGGCTCCTTCCTTTCATTTTCGGCCGGGCAGGCCGTTGGGGCCTCGACCGTTTTAACTAGTTATTTACTTTAGGCCGACGATTCATTTTAACGTAACCATCTCAGATGATTAAAGAGATTTTGACTAACGGCGCAAGATACAAAACTAGGCATTCGTTGTCAACGGCTAATCCCGGATCTTTTCGGAATGCAGCCCGGGGCCGGAGGGTAATCGAGGCCTTTGGTCCGATGCTCCCCGGGATCAAAAATCGGCCGAGGCCGGAAAACCCTTGGATCGATGTAGTTGCTTCTGCTCTTTGCCTGCCGATGTTATCAGCATGGCTTCCACCCCGGGCAGGCTTTCGACCAGCTTTATGCCTTCTCCTGGCCCCAAGACCATCAAGGCCGTTGCCAGGCCGTCTGCCAGGGTGCAGCCGGGTGCGATCACAGAAGCGCTCAGGACTCCGTTTTGGCAGGGATACCCGCTACGGGGGTCTATGATGTGGGCGTAGGTCTTATCCCCGATGCGGAAAAAACGGCGATAGTTGCCGCTGGTGGCCATGGACTCGTCCCTCAGTTGGACGGCGTAGATGACTTCAACGGCCGAGGCCCGGCTGGAAGGCCTGTTTATCCCGACTTTCCAGAGGTTTCCGTCAGGCCGTTGTCCGGCGGCCCTCACCTCGCCGCCGATTTCGACCAGGAAGTTTTCGTAGCCGGCCGAGCGGATTACCTTGGCCACCTGGTCTACGCCGTATCCCTTGGCAATGGATGCCAGGTCGAGATGTAAAGTCGAGACGGCTTTGCGCAGGCTGCCATCGGGCAGGAACTGGATTTCATCGAAGCCGATGCTCTCCAGGGCTCGGGCGATTGCCCCGGCTGAAGGTTCGGCCTCGGGAACCCGGTCGGCGTTGAAACCCCACAGGTCGACCAACGGTTTGACGGTGCCGTCCCAGGCCCCCCGGCTGAGGCGGTAAACCCGGCGGGCAACCTGAAGCACCGCCCTGAAGTCGGACGATGGATGAAAGGGGCGGCCGGCTGCCAGGCGGTTGAAGCGGCTGATTTCGCTGTCGGGCCTGAAAGTGGACATGCTCTGTTCGATCTGTTCCAGGCGGGTCATGATTGCCTTCTGGAGTTCAATGAGCCCTGAGCGGCTGCGGGCGACGACCTTGATGTGGAAAGTGGTCCCCATGGTTTGCCCTGAAAGCTGGTAGACACGGCTGCCGCAACCGGAAAGGACCAGCAGGACGGCTGCCGTCAACAACAATCGTCCCACCGTGTGGCCGCTCGGATGTTCATAGCTTGTGAGTACGTCTAAACAGGCCATGATGTGGGGATTTCCTTCCAGGGGCCGGTTTCAGCAAATTCGCGGCAGCTGTTCTCCTGCCAGCATGTCGACGATTCGCTGGCCGCCGATGGCCGTTTCCAGAACCACCCGTCCCGGGTGGTCGGCCACTACCTCGCCGATTATTGCCGCCTTGCGGCCGCAGGGATCTGAGCGCATGGCTTCAAGGGCCTGGTCGGCCTGGTCGGCGGGAACCAGGCAGAGCAGCTTGCCCTCGTTGGCCAGGTAGAGGGGATCGAAGCCCAGAAGTTCGCAAACCCCGGCAACTTGCGGGTCCATCGGCAGGGAGTCTTCCCGGATCCGGATGCCCACCCCCGCCTGGCCGGCGATTTCGTTCAGGGTCGTGCCCACTCCGCCGCGGGTTGGATCCCGCAACACGTGAACTTGCGGAGCGGCCGCCAACACCTTGGCCACCATCTGGTTCAAGGCGGCGGTATCGCTTTTGATGCCGGTTTCAAAGCTCATCTCCCGGCGCTGGAGCATGACGGTGATGCCGTGATCGGCCATGGTGCCGCTCAAAATCACCTTGTCACCGGCTGTGGCCCGTTGTCCCCTGACGTCGACCCCCTCGGGTATGATCCCGATACCGGAGGTATTGATGAAGATCTTGTCGGCCGCTCCCTTTGGAACCACCTTGGTGTCTCCGGTTACAACCTGGACCCGGGCCTTGTCTGCGGCCCGGCGGATGCTGGCCATGATCTTTTTGAGGTCATCCAGGCTGAAGCCTTCTTCCATGATCAGGCCCAGGCTCAGGTAGAGGGGCTTGGCCCCGCACATGGCCAGGTCGTTTACGGTGCCGTTGACCGCCAGTTCTCCGATGTCACCACCGGGGAAAAAAATCGGGTCCACCGTGAAAGTATCGGTTGAAAAGGCCAGGCGGCAGGAGCCGATTTCCAGCACGGCCCCGTCGTTGAGCTGGGCCAGGAAGGGATTTTCAAGGGCCGGCAAAAGCAGTTCGGTGGTCAGGCTGTGGGCGAGTTTGCCGCCGCTGCCGTGATCGAGAAGAATAACGTTTTGGTCCATCTCAGGCTCCTTCGTTGCGGCCGTAGCGATAGTAGGCGGCGCAGGTGCCCTCGCTGGAAACCATGCACGGTCCCACCGGGGTCAGGGGGGTGCAGGTTTTTGCGAAAAGGGCGCACTGGGTCGGGGTTTTTATTCCGGAAAGGACCTGGCCGCAGGCGCAGCCGGCAGGTTCCGGGACGGGGGTAAGATCGATTTCCAGGCGGCAAACCGCGTCATGGTCGGCCAGGGCTTTTTTGAAGACCAGCCCGCTGCCGGGCATAATTCCGAGCCCCCGCCACTGGGCGTCGGTGACCTCGAAGGCTTGGTCCATCATTTGGCGCGCCTTGGGGTTGCCCCCGCTCGAAACAGCCCGCCGGTAGCAATTTTG
>JALVRI010000437.1 GCA_027031325.1 Desulfobacteraceae bacterium | reverse complement strand
CATCTTTTGCCCCGGCCCTCGACCAGTCCATCGATGTACCCGGTCTGGGAAGGGTGAATTATGACCTGGCCTTCGGAGGGGCTTTCTATGCCTTCGTGGATGCCGACAGCCTCGATCTTGATACCAGCCCGGCGGGCTTCAGCGATCTTATCCGCCATGGTATGGCCATCAAGCGCGCCATAATGGAAAAGACTTCCATCGACCATCCCCTTGAACCGGAGCTGGGTTTTCTCTACGGCACCATCTTTACCGCAAGCCCCGGCCAACCCGGCGTTCACAGCCGGCATGTCTGTATCTTCGCCGAGGGCGAAGTGGATCGCAGCCCAACCGGCACCGGGGTAAGCGCCCGGCTGGCGATTCTTCATCGCCGCGGCGAGCTTGAAGTGGGGCAACAGATTGTCATCGAAAGTATAATCGGAACCCGCTTCAGCGGAAAAATAACCGCCACCGGCTCCTGCGGCCGGTACCCGGCGGTTATTCCTGAAATCGAGGGCTCGGCCCATATAACCGGAGTCCATCGATTCGTTGTCGACCCGGCAGATCCGCTGGCAAGGGGATTCATCCTGCGCTAAATCCCCCCGGATTATGCACTTCAAATGCCCACGAGCTGCAAAATCCGTTATTTGCCCTTGGAGCGATGGCCCGCGGCCCGGTCTTCGAAATGGCCCCACCTCAGCTGCCGCCATCGTCCCGGGCACTGGTTTATTTCGCCATCCTGTATTATATTTGTTGAAAAGCAATTAAACCCGGCAAAGGAGGCTTGCCATGTCCGCTCAAAGGGTCACTTTCTTCGAACCATATCCATTTGCCGTCGGCCAGAAAATCAATATCAAGGCCGGACCCCGCAAGGGAGACTGGGAAGTTGTGGCGGTGGATGATAAAACCGTCACCCTCCGTTGCCCCTTTTCCGGGAAACAATTTACCTGGCGGCGTTTTTGTTACCTGGTGGAAGAAAAAGATCAGGCTCTCTGGCCCGGCCCCAAGTAAGGTCCCGGATCAGCTTCAAGGGCCGGGTTGCCGGTGTCCGCGTCCCAAAACACCCAAAGCCGACTTGTGCGCCGGCATCTTTTAACAGGCTGCGCCGAAGGAGTAAACAACCATGTCCAAGAATGCCCTGATCATCATAGACATGCTCAACGACTTCATCCGTCCTGAAGGAGCCTTGTACTGCGGGCCTGCGGCCGAGGCGATCGTTCCTTTTATTGCCAGGCGCCTGAAACACTATCGCCAAACCGGTCAGTCGGTAATCTTCCTCCAAGATTCCCATCAACCCGACGACCCTGAATTCGACAAATTCCCCCGCCACTGCGTTGCCGGCAGCTGGGGCGCCCGGATCATCGACGAGCTGACACCGGAGCCCGGCGAAACAGTTATCGCCAAAACGCGCTACAGCGGATTTTTCAATACCAACCTGGCCGAAATACTCCGCAAACTAGGCCCGGAACTGGTGGAAGTGGTCGGGGTGTGTACCTCGATCTGCGTAATGGACACCGTGGGCGGCCTGGCAAACCGTGACTACCGAATCGTGGTACCGGGCCAGGGTGTGGCCGACTTCGACCAGGAGTTTCACCAATTTGCACTAAAACGGATGCAGCAGCTATACGGAGCACAAATCCAATGAATCCGGAACAATATCCAGGTCCCCTTTTCACCGACCTCTACGAGCTTACCATGGCGGCGTCCTATTTCGCCGAGGGCCTGGAAGAAGAAGCCACCTTTTCACTCTATATCCGGCCCAACCGCAAGCGCTCCTATTTCGTCGCCGCCGGCCTGGAGCAGGTCCTGGATCATCTCAGCCGCTGGAGTTTTTCCGCAAGCGACCTGGACTACCTGCGCCGGTTGAGCCTTTTCAGACCTGAATTTATAAATTACCTTGGAAAATTGAAGTTCAGCGGCCAGCTGCGGGCCATGGCCGAGGGGACCATTTTTTTTGCCGACGAGCCCATCCTGGAGTTGAGGGCCCCCATAATTCAGGCCCAGTTGCTGGAAACTTATCTCATCAACGCTGTCGGAACGGCAACCCTCATCGCCACCAAGGCGGCCCGCTGCGTCTATGCCGCCCGGGGAAAAACCCTAGTCGACTTTGCCTTGCGCCGGACCCAGGGGACAAGTGCCGGCATGACCGTGGCCCGCAGTTCGTACCTTGCAGGCTTCGATGCCACCAGCAATGTACTGGCGGGCAAACTGCTGGGCATCCCTGTCTCCGGCACCATGGCCCATTCTTACGTCCTGGCCTTCGAAAACGAAATCGATGCCTTCCGGGCTTATGCCAAAGCTTTCCCCCAAAACACGGTCTTACTGATCGACACCTACGACACCATCGAGGGGGCCCGCAACGCCATCACCGTTGCCCGCGAAATGCAGGCCGCTGGCAAAAAGCTGAACGGTGTCCGGCTCGACAGCGGCGATATGGCCGGTCTCAGCCGCCAGGTACGCGGCATGCTTGATGCGGCCGGCCTGCAGGGGGTGAAAATCTTTGCCAGCAGCGGCTTTGACGAGTACAAGATCGAGGCCCTGCTCAACAGCCAAGCCGCCATCGACGCCTTCGGAGTCGGCACCAAGTTGGGTGTTTCCGCCGACGCGCCCTATTTCGACATGGTCTACAAGCTGGTGCGCTATGGCGACCGGGATGTGCGCAAGCTGAGCCCGGCCAAAGCCACCCTGGCAGGATCGAAGCAGGTTTACCGGCGCCGGGATAAAAATGGAGACTGGCTGGAAGACGTGATCGCCCTGGCTTCCGAGCAGGCCCCTTCCGGTGCGTACGGCCTGCTCGAACCTGTTATGCGGGAAGGCCGAATCATCGCCGCCTCCACCGATCTGGACACGATACGCCGCAGATTCAGGGCTGAATTTGAGTTGCTTGACAGGCGTTACAAGCGGCTGGACGGGGCCGACGACTTTCCGGTCTCCATCAGCCCCGGGCTTGCGAAACTTCAGGCAGGCACAGGCCCGCAATAGTCATCCGGGATCAAATTCCCAGGTAAGCCTTGCGCACCTGCTCGTTGGCCATCAGGCTGGCCGCCGTATCGGTCATGGTTATCTGCCCGTTTTCCATGACGTATCCCCGGTGGGCCACCTTGAGGGCGAGGTTGGCGTTCTGCTCCACCAGGAAAATGGTGGTTTTCTGCTCGCTGTTTACTTTGCGGATGATCTCGAAGATCTGCTTGACCACCAAGGGGGCCAGGCCGAGGGAGGGTTCATCGAGCAAAAGCAGCCGCGGCCGGGCCATCAGGGCCCTTGAAATGGCCAGCATCTGCTGCTCGCCGCCGGAAAGGGTTCCGCCCGCCTGGTTGCGGCGTTCGGCAAGAATCGGAAAGAGGGAAAAGACGTAATCCAGGTCGCGCTTGATTTCGGCCTTGTCATTGCGCAGGAAAGCTCCCATGTCCAGGTTTTCCAGAACAGTAAGGTAAGGGAAAATTCGCCTTCCCTCAGGCACCTGGCATATTCCCAGAGAGACTATTTTATTGGCCGCCATGTGATGAATCGGCCGGCCTTCGAAAAATATTTCACCGGCCCGGGGCGGCACGATACCGCAAACCGACATCAGGGTCGTGGTCTTCCCGGCTCCGTTGGCCCCGATAAGGGTCACAATTTCGCCTTCGGCAATCCGGAGACTGATGCCTTTGAGGGCCTGGATGTTTCCGTAAAAGGTCTGTACATTCTTCATTTCAAGCATCGATGTCTTCTCCGAGGTAGGCTTTGATCACGGCGGGATCGTTCTTGATCTGCCCGGGTGTCCCTTCGGCTATCTTACGCCCGTAATCGACGACGTAAATCCTGTCCGAAAGGCTCATCACCAGCTTCATGTCGTGTTCGATCAGCAGAATGCAGATCCCTTCCTCGTTCCTGATCCTGAGGATCAGTTCGTCCAGCTCCTTGGTTTCCTGGGTGTTCATGCCGGCGGCCGGCTCGTCAAGCAGCAATATGAAAGGCTCGGTGGCCATGGCACGGGCGATCTCAAGCCGCCTTTGGGCCCCGTAGGGCAGGTTCTTGGCAAACTCGTTGACATACTTTTCCAGTCCCACCTTTTGCAACATCCGGTAGCTGTCCTCGATCAGCCGGGATTCCTCTTTGCGCACCCGGGGCGGCCTGAATACGGCCCCGGGTATTCCGGCCCGCAGGCGGCAATGGCGGCCGATCATGACGTTCTCGAGCACGGTCATGTTCTGAAAAAGACGGATATTCTGGAAGGTCCTGGCCATACCGTTTTCCGTCACCTGGTTAGGCTTGAGGCCGTTTATCCGCACGGCCTTGCCCTCGGGTGAGACCAGGCGCATATCGCCGGCGGTAGGATTGTAAATGCCGGTAATACAGTTGAAAAAAGTGGTTTTGCCGGCCCCGTTGGGACCTATCAGAGCGACTATTTCACCATGGTTCACGGTCAGGTCGATGCTGTCCAGGGCGCGCAAGCCGCCGAAATCCATGGTAAGGTTGCTGACTTCAAGCGCAGGTGACATATGCTACAGGTCCTTGCTTTCTTCTTTGAGTCCCTCGAAATGATAAACCTTGCGAACGTCGGATATTATTCCTCCCGGCCTGAAAACCATCATGATGATCAGGGCGGCCCCGAACATCAGCATCCGGTACTCGGAAAAGGCCCGCAGGTACTCGGGCAGCAGGATCAGGACCAGGGCCCCGCAAATCACCCCGACGATTGAACCCATACCACCCAGGACCACGATGCACAGGATGATGATCGACTCCCAGATGGTAAAACTGGCCGGGTTGATAAAGGTCGTCTTGGCGGCAAACACCACTCCGCCCATGCCGGCCCAGGTCGCCCCCAGGGCAAAGGCGCTGAGCTTGGTCTTGGTCTTGTCGATGCCCATGGCCTGGCAGGCAACTTCGTCTTCACGAAGCGCCATCCAGGCCCGGCCGATCCGCGAATCCTGCAGGCGCCTCACCACGAAGATGGTAAAAACGGTCATCCCGATCATCAGATAGTAAATATAGATATGAACCTGGTGAAGGTTCATCTGGATACCGAAAAAACCAGGCCGCGGAATATTGGCTATGCCCGAAGGTCCGAAGGAAAACTCGTTCCAGTTTTCCAGGATGATACGGATTATCTCGCCAAAGCCCAGGGTGACGATGGCCAGGTAGTCCCCCCGCAGGCGCAGGACCGGGAAACCCAGCAGAATGCCGAAAAGCATGGCCAGGCCGGCGCCGATGGGCAGAACGGTCCAGAAACCAAGCCCGAAATGGTAATTGAGCAGGGCATAACTATAGGCGCCGACAGCGTAGAAGGCCACGTATCCCAGGTCCAGCAGGCCGGCCAGGCCCACGACGATATTCAGACCCAGGCCCACCACCACGTAAATCAGGGCCGTGGTCATGATATTGACCTGGTAAAGGGAAAAAACGAGTGGAAATAACAGGGCGAACAGGCAGACGACAACCAGAGCCGGGCGGTTGAAACGCTTGTCGCTGATCAGCTTGCGGGTAAGTGGAACCTTAACCTCCTGGCCTTCTTCGGCCTTCTTCAGGCCCATCTCTTTTCTGCGCAACAGGGCGCGCCAGACAAAAGAGAGGAAAAAAGAGCCCACCCCCACCAAGGCCATCCGGTACCAGCGCCATTCTACCTTGCCGTAAATCGTGTTGACCTTGATCACCATGATGGGAAAGGTCAAAAACATGAACCACAACGAAACCAGTATCGATTTTTTCAGTTCCTTGACGTTAAACATAATCTTCCATCGGTGATGTTTGTTAAACCTTGTCGGTATCCTTGCGCCCCAGGATTCCGGAAGGCCTGAAAATCAGGATCAGGACCAGAAAGATAAAAGCGAACACATCCTCGTAGTCGCTGGAGATGTAACCGGTAAAAAAGCTTTCCGTCCATCCCAGCACCAAGCTGCCCAAAACGGCTCCGGGCATGGAACCGATACCGCCCAAAACTGCGGCCACGAAGGCCTTGATGCCGGCGATAAAGCCGATGTAAAAATTTATCTGCCCGATATGGGATGCGATCAGAACTCCGCCCAGGGCGGCCGTGGCCGACCCGATAATGAAGGTGATCGAGATAACCCTGTCCACATCGACTCCCACCAGACGCGCCATTTTTTGGTCCTGGGCCGTGGCCCGCATGGCCTTGCCGATCCTGGTGAATTTGATCAGGATCGTCAGGGCCACCATAACCACGGCCGTGGTGGCGTAAATCACTATCTCCGATGAACGCACTATATCTTCCACCGGCTTTAGAAACTCAAATTCCGGGATCAAATTGGGAAAAGGCAGAAAATCGGAGGTTTGGGCCAGCAGGACATAGTTCTGGAGGAAAAGGGAAACACCGATGGCGCTGATAAGGGCCGAAAGGCGGGGCGCATTGCGCAACGGCTTGTAGGCTATCTTCTCGGCGGTATAGCCGTAAGCCGAAGAGTAAACCACCGCTGCAAGAGAGGCCAGAATCAGGATGGCGATCTTGTTCCACCCCATCAGGGTCAGCACCCCGGTAACGATAAGCGCGGTGAAGGCCCCGATCATGTAAATTTCGCCATGGGCGAAGTTGATCAGCTCAATGATACCGTAAACCATGGTATAGCCCAGGGCCAACAGGGCATAGATACTGCCGCGGGTCAGGCCTCCCAGAAAAAGTTCAAAGAAGTATCCGAAATCCATTGAAAGCTACCGCTCCCTTGCGTCATCTCGACTGGGAATCTTGGCTTCCGGCCGCCTGGCGGACACCGGCGGCCGGAAGGGCATTCAAAAAATCAGGGAACAAGCAGACGCCGGCCTGTTCCCTGATGTGCCTGGATTGACACAATTTATTTGACTTCTACGTATTTGCCGCCCCGTACCTGGTACATGGCGAAACCGACCCCGATGGCATCACCACGCTCGTCGAAACGGATCTTGCCCAGCGGGGTATCGACATATTCGGTCCGCAGGGCCTTGACAATGGCATTGTAATCGGTGCTGCCGGCCTTCTCGATGGCGTTGAGCAGAGCCAGGGTGGCGGCATAGGCGTTTTCGAAAAATGCCCCCGGGTCACTGCCGTAAGCTTTGACGTGCTCGGCCCGGGCCTTGATGGTGAGGGGGTTTTTGGAAACATCCTTGGGACCTGTGGCGTAAACACCTTCGGCGTACTGCTTGGCCACCTTGATGAAAGTATCGTCCTTGACGCCGTCATCGGAGATGAAGTAGGTCTTCATCTTTTTCTTGCGCATCTGGGTAACTATCTTGGAAGCTTCGGGATGGTAACCACCGAAAATCACGGCATCGGCCTTCTTGCGCTTGATCTTCTGAACCACGGCCGAGTAATCCACTGCGCCGGGGGTGATGCCTTCATAGAGCACCACCTTGGCACGCGGGTCTTTTTCCAAGAATCCCTTGGCGTATTCGGCCAGTCCCTTGCCGTAGTCACCCTTGTCGTGCAGAACCGCGATCCGCTTCACCTTGAGGACGTTGAGGGCAAATTCGACTTCCAGCTTGGCCTGGGCGTCGTCGGAAGCGATGGTCCGGAAGAAATTGGGATAATCACCGCTCTGGGTCAGGGCCGGGTTGGTGGCCGAAGGTGACATGACCACGATGTGGGAATCCTTGTAGATCCCGAGGGCGGCCTTGGTGGCACCGGAACAGATATGTCCCAAAACCACGTTTACCCCGGCACCCACCAGCTTGGTGGCGGTATTGGCGGCCACTTCAGGCTTGCAGACATCGTCTTCGACGATCAGCTCGACTTTCTTGCCCAAAACTCCGCCTTTGGCATTGATGTTCTTGACCACCAGTTCGGCGGCCTTGACCGAGGGAATCCCGTAGGAAGCCAGGTCACCGCTGTGGGGGCCGGCCACCCCCAGCTTGATGGTATCGGCAGCCATGGCCGGTCCGCTCACTGCTGCAATAAACGCTGCCGCAACCAACAGTACGAGCAACTTTCTGAAATTGATTTTCACCATTGTCTCCTCCTCGCTTATATATGTTGATTGGAAATGGATGACATAACCTTATATCCACCATATCCCCTTCCAGTCAAGGTAAGATGGGTTGCCGGCAGCCAGGGCCTGACCGGCAACTTTATTGTTCGGAAGCATAAATTACCACCAGCGCCGTGGAAGTCTTTTCGCTGATACTCCGCAGCGCATGGGGTATTCCGGAATCAAAGTAAATACTGTCACCGGCTGCAAGTTCGATCCTCTGGTCGGCACCTATGAACTCCAGGCGGCCTTCGGTTACATGCAGAAACTCTTCTCCGGGATGAGTATAGTAATTGAGCTTGTCCTCATCAACCGAATCGAAGGTAACCAAAAAAGGTTCCATGTGGCGGCGGGCGATGGGCCGTGCCAGGGAGACGTAAGTGTAACCGCCCGGAGTCGATTTGCGCACCAAGTCGCTGAAATGGGCCGGCCGGTCATCGTGCCTGACAACCGAAATACGCTGATCCGGCTCGGTCTCCCTGAAAAAATAGCCGATAGTCACCCCCAGGGCCTTTGAAATCCTTATCAAAGTGGCCAGCGGTGGAGCGATAACATCATTTTCTATTTGTGAAAGCAATGACTTGGACAAACCGGTAAGATCTGATACGTTCTGAAGGGTAAGGCCCCTGGAACGGCGCCGGAGTCGTATCTTGCGGCCGAGGGCAAGGGCATCGACCTCTTTTTTGACGTCCTGGTCAGAAGTGATCGGGGCCAACGGTTCCTTCAAAACTGAATTCCTTTTGAACCCGGATTTTGCACTTCAAATGCCTGAAAAAAAGCAATTTAGCTGAATTATTACCTGGTTAGCATGTATCTGTTCCCGGTCGTGCCTTCACCCAAAAGGTGAATCAATAAATCCTCAGGCATTTGAAGCCGCAAGGGGCTTGTGATTTTACCGAAGCTGCTTTGTTGTCGGGCAGTTGAAGTACTGGAGTAGGTCTGCCTGCCCTGCGGCCTCGCATCTTCGGCAAACTCGTCAGCTGCAAATTCCGGGTTGAACTTAACTTCCAGGTTGTAAGTCAAGCCACGGGCGTTGCCAGGCACCATGGCGAACAATATGAATTTACTAAATCATATTCATTAGAAATACGGCTTCATAAGCCATAATTTTATTTATGTCAAACAAAATTTGGTGACAATGGAAGGCCCGGCGCTCGAAAAAAGCTTGCCGCTTGAATCACATTGACCTATAAGCCGGCAAGGATGGTTAAACCAGCTTCCATGCAGGATAAACGATGGCCAAAAAAATAGGTCTGGTGGTCAAAAGCGACTCCAATGCCCGGCGCACCGCTGCCGACTTCACCCGCTGGCTGGAAAGAAGGGGCCACGAGGTCATTGTTCAGAGCGGACCTCCGATTCCCGGCCGGCAGGATTCCAAGGCTCCGGCCGACCTGTACTGCGTGTTTGTCCTTGGAGGCGACGGCACCTTTCTCAGCGCCGTGCGTTGGATAGGGGATCAGCCGATTGCGGTCATGGGAATCAAATTCGGCGAGGTGGGCTTTCTGGCTGAAACCCTGGAAGCCCATATTTACAAGGCAGCCGAACGGATTCTGGACCATGGCTTTGAGACCTTTCCGCGCATGCGCCTTACCGTCGACATCCATGCCAACGGGGATTTCATCAAGCGCGAAACGGTCCTCAACGACATGGTGATCAACAAGGGAGCCCTGGCCAGGCTGGCACAAATTGAAACCTATATCGACGGTTACCACCTCACGGATTTCAGGGCCGACGGCCTGATCGTAGCCACCCCGACCGGTTCCACCGCCTATTCCCTGGCGGCCGGGGGCCCTATCATCAACCCCTCGGTGCCGGCCATCTTGCTTACGCCAATCTGTCCCTTCACCTTGACCAACAGGCCCTTGATCGTCCCTGAAACCGCCACCATCAAAATCGGCCTGGCCCGGGAAACTTCAGATATCATGCTCACCTGTGACGGCCAGGTGGGAATCCCGATAGACCAGAGTAACACCTTGGTGGTCCGCAAGAGCCCCCACGATCTGCACATGATCCGCCTGCCCGGCCAAAACTACTACGAAATACTCAAAACCCGGCTCCATTGGAGCGGCGGCCGGAGCTGAAATCAGCGCCTCAGTTTGGCCTTGCTATGGCCGGCCAGCTTTTCAGGAGGCATATTCCCCCGGATAAGGATGTTTTTTTCAAGGGAACGCACGACCTTGTCGATGCGTCTTACCCCTTGTCGGATCTCCCGGATACCATCCAGAGCCCCTCGAGTGATGCGGGGCACATTCCGGCTGCCGGCAGCCACATTTTCCAGAATTTTTTTCAAATAGACGGTGGAATCCTGCAACTCGGACACGATCCGGCGGACATCCGCCAGGCGCGCTTTCAGGTCTGTGCCGGCGCCCTTGAAAACCTCCAGGTTTTCATTGACCAGCCGGATCGTATCCGGAGTCCCGGCCGCAGCTTTTCCAAGGTCTGCCAGGATCAGATCCAGGCTGCCCAGGCTGTTCCTGATTTCATCCAAAAGCTGATGAGAATTGATCAAGGCTCCCAGGGTTCCCCGTCCGGATTGCAGGTCGTCGGTAATGGCAGCCACGTTGGCGCTGATGCGGCGTACGTTTTCCAGGGTGCCCAGCAAGGGGCCGTCGGGTGCCTGCAGCTTTTCCATCAATCTCGACAGGTTCTGAATGGCAATGACGGCCATCTTGGCGGTCTTTTCGACCTGGAATTCAGCCAGGAGGTCATCCAGGGAACGCTTTTCGCGGGAAGGAATCTCGCTTTTGGGCGCAAGTTGGGGTGCCGTAGGGGATCCGGGAATGATCGATACATACTCCGAGCCTATGAAAGTAGGGCTTTCCACCACACAAACCGTGTCGGAGCGGATTCTGGAGGCGTATTTCTCCAAGATGGCCAGGGTCACCCTGACCTTGTCTTTTTCCAGGCTGATATCCTTCACCTTCCCGATATCCGCTTTGTACAGCTTTACAGCGGCATTTTTCTGCAAATTGTAGTTCTGGGCGAAGGTGGTGTAATAGATCACATAGGACCGGAACCAGCCTTTACCGCGACCAAGTAAGACCAGGGCCGTGACCATGAGGCTGACCACCACAACCATGAAAAGGCCGACAATTTTTTCCCTGGTTGAATAATTGGTATCCATGACCTCAAATTTCCTAACGCAAACATCAACCGCGGGCAGGTCCTAGCCCAGCTGCCCCTCGATCAAAGTCAGGCGGCGGTTGGACAGTTGGCGAAAAAAATCATGTTCGCAAGCCGTAAAGACCAGCGGAACCCGCTTCCGAATCAATTTTTCAAGAGCCCTCCGCAAAACCTGGAAACGTTTGTCGGCCACCAAATCCTCCGGGCGATCCATAAGGATTACGGCCGGCTTTTTGGCCAACTCGCGCACTACCAGGGCAAACTGGACGTCAACCGGGTCCAGCTCAGAAGGCCGCAACTCCATCTTGTGGTCCAAACCAAGCTCCCGGCAAAGCTGCTGTTGTTCCGGTTCCAGGTCCAAATCGAAGGAATTGCCGAAATACCATCTCATCAACATCAGGTTTTCCCTGATACTGAGGTTGCTGATAAAAGCAGCGTCCTGG
>JALVRI010000436.1 GCA_027031325.1 Desulfobacteraceae bacterium | reverse complement strand
TCAACGTCGTCTTACCATGGTCTATGTGTCCGATCGTCCCCACATTCACATGCGGCTTCTTACGCTCAAACTTTTCCTTCGCCATCGCTTGTCCTCCCTAGTGTGAGAATATTCTTTATTTTTCTAAGGCGGCTGCCGCGTGGGCGGCGATCATGCCGCGTATTACCGGCACATTCAAGGCCGCAAAATGACAAATGGAGCCCACGACCGGAATTGAACCGGTGGACCTCTTCCTTACCAAGGAAGCGCTCTACCGACTGAGCTACGTGGGCTTTGATTACTATCTGCTTACTCTAGGATTTTCAGTTCTGATTGTACGGCTGCCAGCGGATTCCAAAAGAAAATGGAGCGGGAGACGAGGCTCGAACTCGCGACATTCAGCTTGGAAGGCTGAAGCTCTACCAACTGAGCTACTCCCGCCTTATCATCTTTTTGCATGATGCACAAATATTAAATCAATATGCTTTCATCCGCAAATGTTTTCCGCCCCTTGCCGATCTGAACCCTGGCGGAGTGCACCAATGCCGGAAGCCATGTAGTCAGAAACGATCCCGTAAAAGGTAATCTCCTACATTGAGAGTTGCATTCGATTGGTGGTGGGGGGAGGATTCGAACCTCCGAAGGCTTCGCCGACAGATTTACAGTCTGTTCCCTTTGACCGCTCGGGAACCCCACCATTAGGCAATTCCTGGAGCCAGCGGAGGGACTCGAACCCCCGACCCACTGATTACAAATCAGTAGCTCTACCAGCTGAGCTACGCTGGCCACAGCTCCAAAAAATCGTCCGCTTCTCAAAGAACACCAGGCGCCTTAGCCCTTACCACTAAAATCGTTATTACTAAACGTTGAAAATAAAAATTTCAAGAAAAAAATGACAACAATTCCAAAAACAGGCTTCCTGGCCCCCAAATATATTATACTCCAATTTCGAAACAGGCACTGGTAACATACTATTCAGGCTTTGGCAACCATAATTGGCAAATTAAAAATATGCTTTTGAAACGGCATGTTTGAGCGCCGGCAAGTGGCGATTTACAGTGCAGGCCTTTTAAGAATTTTATTCAACCCCTTCAGTTGGCCAAACCTGTCAAGTGAATTTGAAAACACCAGCTCTTGGTTATGGTCAAGAATTAGAAAATAAAACCGATATACAGCCTAAAGCTTTGCAGAAATGCTTGACATGGAGAACGGCTGTCGTGTAATCGTGCCTCGATGCCGCTCACTTCTACTTTTGGAGAACCTGTGTATCCCATGACTACCAGCACCCACGGTATTTCTTGTTCGTTCGGCAAATATTTACTCGTAACAATCATGATCACCTTTTGCTGTCTGGTGATAGGCGGTGTAAACGGATGCAGGCGCAACCTGGCCGCCGAAAACGACAACCTCACGGCCGTCAATTCAAGCCGGGCCACACCCCCAATGGGGGACAATCCTGAAACGGAAACTATCGTCGAAGAAGAAACCCCGGCAGATGGCGAGCCGATGCCGGAAACAGCGGTACCGCCGGACGGTCTTTCAGCCCCCCGGCAGGATACCATTGAATCCGGGGACAAAGCACCGGAAAGCGACCAGGTCAAGGAGCCCCAACCCCCGCAGGGGGACGTGGCCCATAATGCGGAACCCGATCCCCAGGCGAAACTCGACGAGGCCCTGGATTTTTGCCAAGCAGCCCAGGATTTTTGGCAGAAAGGCGAGCTGGACAATGCCCTCGAGGCCCTGGACAAAGCCTACTCTTTGATAGTCTCTCTAGACCCAATCGACGAAGAAGCTTTCGCCCAGCAAAAGGAGGATCTGCGTTTTCTGATCGCCAAACGGATCCTGGAAATCTACGCTTCCCGCAACATCGTGGTCAATGGCAACCACAATGAGATACCCCTGGAAATGAACCGCTTCATAGAGGCTGAAATCAAGCGTTTCACCCGCGGATCGGAAAGACGGTTTTTCCGTGAAGCTTACAAGAGATCCGGGAAATACAGAAAATATATCGTTGAGGATCTAAAGGAAGCTGGATTGCCGGAAGAACTTTCTTGGGTGCCGCTCATTGAAAGCGGCTTCAAGGTCAAGGCGCTTTCAAGGGCCCGGGCACTTGGAATTTGGCAGTTTATCCCCTCTACGGGCTATAAATTCGGGCTCAAGCGCAACCAATACATCGATGAGCGGATGGATTTTATCAAATCCACCAAAGCCGCCATCGCCTATCTCAAGGAATTGCACAACATTTTCGGTGACTGGGCAACCGTCCTTGCGGCCTACAACTGCGGTGAAGGCCGGGTGCTACGGGTCATCCGCACCCAAAACATCAATTATCTTGACGATTTCTGGGATTTATACCAACGCTTACCATTTGAAACCGCAAGATACGTTCCCCGATTTTTCGCAACCTTGCACATCGTGCGCAATCCTGAAAAGTACGGCTTGGATGATGTGACTCCTGACCCTCCCCTGGAATTTGAAGAACTGGAAATAAACCGGCGAATCCACCTCCGCGATATTGCCAAAACGGTGAATATACCTCTGAAAGCCTTGCTGGAACTGAACCCGGAGCTACGGTTCCAGGTTTTGCCGCCGGAAAAGTATCCCCTCAGGGTACCTCCCGGTAAAGCCGAAGCCCTTCTGGCACATCTTGACCAGATTCCATTGTCAAGTCCGCCTCGCCGAGCCTTCGTTTGGCACCGGGTGCGCTATGGTGAAACACTGTCGACAATCGCCAGGCGTTACCATACCTCGGTGGGAAGAATCATGCGGGCAAACAATCTCCGAAGTTCGCATTACATCAGGGCGGGCAAGAGGCTCAAGATACCCCAGCGGGGATACACTGTGAGCCGGCAGGCAACCCGCCGGGTTGCTGTAAACACCAATGCTTCGACCCACCTGGTTCGCAGTGGTGATTCGTTGTGGATTATAGCCAAACGTTATGGTACAACCGTGAAGGCTATCAAGCAAGTGAACGGACTCCATACAAACCGCCTCCATATCGGCCAGATATTGAAAATTCCGGGCCGCAAACCAGAGCCCGATATCGACACCAGCAGGCTGGCGGTTTACTATGTGAAACGGGGTGACAGCCCCTTTACAATATCTAAAAAACATAATATGCCTTTAGAGCGTTTTTTGAGAATCAACCGGTTGACACCTCGCAGTACCATCTATCCCGGCCAGAAGCTCTGGGTGGAATAGAAGGCCAGGCTGCCGGTTTGGTGGTAATCTTTTGAAATCTTTCCGCCCCCGTAGCTCAGGGGATAGAGCATCGGATTCCTAATCCGTGTGCCGCAGGTTCGAATCCTGCCGGGGGCACCATTCACAACCCGGCCTTAGTTCCATCCAGCCCCATCTCGCTCATCCCATGGGACACCACCTATTAAGTGACCGTAATTTGAAGCCGGTGCTCAATATACTCTGCCCGCCGAGCATCCCAAGGCGGCTCATCCCGGATTATGCATTTCAAATGCCTACAAAAAGTATTTTTATTGAATTACTACATAGTTAGCATGTATTTTTCCCCGGCCGTGCCTTCACCGGCAAGTTGAAGTTCAAGCGGTGATAAATCCGGAAGTCTTTGAAGCCGCAAGGGGCTTGTGCTTTTACCGAATCTGCTATGTTGTCGGGTAGTTGAAGTACTAGAATACGTCTGCCTGCCCTCCGCCTGGCATCTTCGCCAAACTGGCGAACCGCAAAATCCGGGTTGATATTCGTCTTTATAATCGGAAATGTACAAACTTGTGGGAAAACCACTGTTTTATTGTTGCATTTTTGCTGCTTTTTGTTATTATTTTGTACGAATGCCGCACCCACACCCACGATTGGCCCATGGCTGAACACCCTTAGGATGCCAAAGGAGATGAAGGTATGAAGGAGCTGATCACCTACATTGCGCGGTCGTTGGTCGACAATCCTGACGAAGT
>JALVRI010000435.1 GCA_027031325.1 Desulfobacteraceae bacterium | reverse complement strand
TTGCTGAGCTGACTGCGCTCTACCTCAACCAGCCCCTGGAATGTGAAGCCGAGCTGGTAATGGCCCCCGGCGAGGCAAAATCGACCTGCCTGGGTGTAAGGTTGCGTGCCAGCCTGGGTGTGACCACTTGGATCTTCAGCGGTCCCACCATATCACGGCAGGTTGCCATACGTTTTTCTGTCACCCAACCCCAACCCGTACCGGCCGGAGCCGGCAGCAAAGCCCCGGCCCCCGAGGAAAGGACCGTATCATGATTCGTGTCGACATCAAGGCCCTGATTGAACGGCTCAACAACTATTGCGTCGCCTGCCTGGAAGCGGCCGCGGGAATGTGCGTGGCCCGCACCCACTACGAGGTAACGGTGGAACACATGCTGGCCAAACTGATAGACTCTCCCCAGACCGATATTCCCTTGATACTCAAACAGTTCGATATCGACCCGGGCCGGCTTCAAAAAGCCCTCGATCAGACGATGGAAGGTTTCAACACGGGCAACGCGGCCAAGCCGGTTTTTTCGCCCCTGCTGCTGGACTGGCTCCAGGATGCCTGGCTGGTGGCCTCGGTCGACATGGGCGAAGCCCGTCTGCGCTCCGGTGCCTTGCTGCTTTCCCTGCTGAACAGGCCGCTCCAGCTGGCGGCCGGGGACTGGATCGACCTGCTGGCGGACTTGAACCGTGATACCATCTCCAAGCAGTTCTGGGACCTTGTCAAGGGATCGAGTGAAAAGGCGACCCGATCCGAAGTGGTGGAAGCAGAAGCCGGCCGGCCGGCCGGAGAAACCGCCCTCGAGCGTTTCTGTGTCGATTTTACCGCCCGCGCCGCGGCCGGGGAGATCGATCCGGTCTTCGGGCGCGACGTTGAAATCCGCCAGATGGTGGACATCCTGGCCCGGCGCCGTAAAAACAACCCCATCGTGGTTGGTGAAGCCGGTGTAGGCAAGACCGCCGTGGTGGAAGGCCTGGCCCTGCGGGTGGTGGAAGGGGATGTTCCCGAAATACTGCAAAACGTTTCCATCATGGGGCTGGACATGGGTCTGCTCCAGGCCGGGGCCGGGATGAAAGGCGAATTCGAAAATCGCCTCAAATCGGTGATCAACGAAATAAAGGCCTCTGAAAAACCGATAATCATGTTCATCGACGAGGCCCACACCCTCATCGGCGCCGGGGGAGCCGCCGGCATGAGCGATGCCGCCAACCTGCTCAAACCGGCCCTGGCCCGCGGCGAACTGCGCACCATTGCCGCCACCACCTGGTCAGAATACAAAAAGTACTTTGAAAAGGACGCAGCCCTGGCCCGCCGTTTCCAGCCGGTCAAGCTGGATGAGCCGACGGTGGAAACGGCCAAGCTTATCCTGCGGGGACTCAAGGCCAAGTACGAAAGCGCCCACAAAGTCGTGGTCCGGGACGACGCCATCGAGGCCGCCGTGGAGCTTGCCAGCCGCTACATTTCAGGCCGCCAGTTACCCGACAAGGCCGTCGACCTGCTGGACACGAGTGCCGCGCGGGTCAAGATCCTGCTTACCGCCACCCCCGACGTGATCGAAGACAAGCAGCGGCGCATCCAGGCCATCGACCGGGAACTGGACGCCATGGCACGGGATCGCCTCCACGGAGTCGCCATCGACGACGAGCACCGGAAAGAACTCGAGGCCGAGCGGCAGGACCTCTCAGCCCAGGTTGAAGAACTCAAGCAGCGCTGGCAACAAGAACAGCAACTGGCCCTTGAAATCGTCGAATTGCAGCGCAAGCTCGATGATGATCAAATTCCCCCGGAGCAGAAAAGTGAAACCGAGGGCCGGCTTGGCGATCTGCGGACCGAGCTTGCCAAGCTCCAGGGCGATGAGCCTCTGGTGCGAACCGAAGTAGACCCTGACGTGGTTTCCAAGGTGGTTTCGGACTGGACAGGGGTTCCACTGGGCAAGGTGATGCGGGACGAAGCTGCAAACGTGGTCAACCTGGAAGAAAACTTGAAACAGAGGATCAAGGGCCAGGATCAGGCCCTGGCCACCATTTGCAGGGTTATCCAGTCGGCCAAGGCCGGCATCAAGGATCCCAATCAACCCATGGGTGTTTTCCTCCTGGTGGGACCCAGCGGGGTGGGCAAAACCGAGACAGGCCTGGCTATCGCCGATCTGCTTTTCGGCGGTGAAAATTTCATGGTCACCATCAACATGAGTGAATTCCAGGAAAAACACACCGTCAGCCGGCTCATAGGTTCTCCGCCGGGCTACGTGGGCTACGGAGAAGGCGGCGTGCTGACAGAGGCGGTTCGCCAGAGGCCCTACTCGGTCGTCTTGCTGGACGAAGTGGAAAAAGGCCACCTGGAGGTGATGAACCTTTTCTACCAGGTGTTTGACAAGGGCATGTTGTCTGATGGCGAGGGTCGCCTCATCGACTTCAAAAACACGATCATATTCCTGACCAGCAACCTGGCAACCGATGTCATTACCGAAATGTGCGCCGACGGCCGGCCGGATCTGGAAGTTGTGGAGGCGGCCGTGAGACCGATCCTGTCCAACCACTTCAAGCCGGCCCTGCTGGCCAGGATGACGGTGGTACCCTATCTCACCCTTGATGGCGAGATTCTCAAGCAAATCGTGGCCCTCAAGATGGACAAACTGGTCCGCCGGCTGGCCGACACCCATAAAATAGAGTTGGTTTACAGCCCGGCCGTAGTCGACCAGATAGCCGCCCGCTGCACCGAGGTGGAAACCGGCGCCCGCAACATCGACGCCATCATGAGCGGCTCCATCATGCCCCGCATGAGCCAGGAAATCCTGGCCCGCATGAGCCAGGAAGAACTTCCACCCAGGATCAAGCTTGACCTGGACCAAGAGGGCGCTTTTGCCGTCAGTTTCGAGGACTGATTCAACCACCTGAAACCAAAACAGCAAGGGAGGAACCATGGCTGCCAACGAACCGCGCTTTACTTTGGAAATCGGTGGAAACGACTTCCGGGTGGCCGCCTTTACCGCCCGGGAAAAAATATCCGACCTGTTCCTAATCGATCTAGAGCTGGCCACCGTGGAAGAAGTGGACTTTGGAGACGTAATCGGCCAGCCGGCGGTCCTCACGGTGGAAGGAATAGAGTCCGAACGTACTTTCCATGGCATCATAAACCGCTTTGCCCAAACCGGTACTTCCGGCCGTTTTTTCCTCTACACGGCCCGGATGGTCCCTTCGGCCTGGCTGCTGGGCCTTGAACGCGACTGTCGTATTTTCCAGAACAAGAACGTCCAGGAAATAGCCCGGGATATAATGGAAGAATCGTCCATTGCCTCGGATTCATTCGATTTCAGGCTCCAGGGCAATTACCCCTCCCGGCCGTACTGCGTCCAGTACGATGAAAGCGATCTTGACTTCATCAACCGCCTGATGGAAGAAGAGGGAATCTTTTATTTCTTCGAGCACTCCCAAGACGGACACCTGATGGTCTTTGGTGACGGAACGGTGAACTACCAGCCCCTGGAGGGTGACGCCACCATCGAGTACAACCCCGGCCGTGACATGGTGGCCGAGGAAGAAGCCGTCATAAGGTTCGGATTTTCCAGGCAGCTCACGCCTGGAAGGTATACCATGCGGGATTACAACTTCAACAACCCTTCCCTTGATCTTACGGCGGATGAAACCGCGGATGAAAATACCGAAAGGGAAATCTTCGAGTTTCCGGGCAATTACGAAGAACAACCCGAGGGCAGCCGCCTGGCCCAGGTCAGGCTCCAGCAGACGGTGATGTACAGGGACCTTGCCAGCGGCACCAGCGTTTGTCCCCGCTTCTGTCCGGGTTTCACCTTTACCCTGGCCGGGCACAGCCTGGATTCCCTTAATCAGGAATACCTGCTGACCGAAGTGGTCCACCAGGGCCGCCAACCCCAGGTACTGGGCGAGAGGGCCGACACCGAGGCCG
>JALVRI010000434.1 GCA_027031325.1 Desulfobacteraceae bacterium | reverse complement strand
ACCGTCGAATCGAGGCTCAACGGTCTTATTCTGCAGGAATCGGGCATCCGCCAGGATTTCAACCTGATCATAATTGCAATCAAACAGGCCAACGGCCAGATGCTTTTCAACCCTTCTTACGAGGCCAGAATTACGGCCGGCGACACGGTAATCGCCGTGGGTGAACGATCCAACCTGAAGCGCCTGGAAGCGGTGCTGAATCCCAAGGAGCAAGATTCTGCCGGTTGATTATTGAACCTGACAACCATATCGAAAACTACCACCCAGGGGATCGGTTCGGATCTAGCAGGCTGTTGAAAAACGTCATGAGCGCAGGCCAGACAAGGGGCAAAATCCGACCAAAAAGCGCAGTCTATTGGTAATAAATGAGCATTTTGAGCAGGATTTTAACGCCCTCCGGCCAAGCGTAATAGTTTTGCAACAGCCTTCCAAGGTCAGATTTTGTAGATTACCCGTTTTTCGGTGATGATGATATCCACATACTTGTCATGAGATTCCATGGGAACCTGGGGAATCATCTGCTCTTCGAACACCAGGCCGACCTTGCGACTGGTAATGGGCAAGCGGGGTATGAGGCTGTCGTAGAAACCGTGACCCGAACCTAGGCGTCCCCCTTTTTCGTCCATGGCCAGACCGGGAATGATGGCGATATCGATACATTCCAGGGGAACCTTTTTACACCGCTGGGGATTGGGCTCCAGGTTGCCCCGCAGCCCGGGAATCAAATCTGCATCCGGATCATCAACCTTCATCAGGGTTACCTGGCGGTCCTGGAGGTCAAAGGCCGGCAAAACCACAAGCTTGCTGTAATCGAAAGTGCGGCGGATGATTTGCCGGGTTTCCACTTCCCCCCTACCGGGCGTGTAAAGCAGAACAATCTTGGCCTCAAGAAAATTGGCGAAATCGAACAGACGATTTTCGATATCCTGGAGCTTGGCTTTTTTGTCCTGGTCGGAAATTTTTTCCAGCTTCTTGGTTATCTGGTCCCGAATCTGTTGTTTTTTTTCGCGAATCTCCTCCATGGCGCACTCCCGAAATCCTGTCTGGCTGGTTCGATTTTAATTCAAGCCCCGGCCCACAAACCCAATTGACTAAATCGGTCTCGTGGGTTAATGTTTGCAGGCAATGCCGCCCACCCTAACAGCCAGAAAAATTTGGTTTTTCAAAGTAACGATCATCAAAAGGCTGCGGGCGATTGAAATGGGCCCCGAAAGTTGGTTGCGAACGCAAACTTAGAAAATATAGGAACAGTTATGTTGGAAATCAAGTTCGTACGTCAAAATTTGGATCTAATCAAAAAAAATCTCGAAAACCGTCTTGTTGAAGCCGATCTCAACGCCCTCCAGGCAGCCGACGATAAAAGAAGGGCCATACTCCAGGAGCTCGAATCCCTGCGCCATCAACGCAACGTCGTATCGGATCAAATCGCCAGGCTGAAAAAAGAAAAAGCCGCTCCCCCCCGGGAAACGATTGCCGAGATGCGCAAGGTGGGCAGCCGGATCAAGGACCTGGAAAAAGAGCTGGCTATTCACGAAGGCACAATTGAAAAAGTATTGCTCCAGATACCCAACCTGCCTCACCCATCCGTGCCGGTGGGGCGTGATGAAGCAGACAACCAGATTGTAAAGATTGTCGGCCGGATCCCGGAATTCGATTTCGACCCTCAACCCCACTGGGATATCGGCTCCGCTCTGGGCATCCTGGATTTCAACCGTGCCTCGCGCATTGCAGGAGCCCGCTTTCCCCTCTATTTTGGACAAGGGGCGCTGCTGGAAAGGGCCCTCATAAACTTCATGCTCGATATCCATATCCATGAACATGGCTACACCGAAATCCTGCCCCCTTTCATCGTCAACCGCCGATCGATGACCAATACAGGCCAGTTGCCGAAATTCGAGCAGGACCTGTTCAAGCTCCAGGACTGGGATTATTTTCTGATTCCAACGGCCGAAGTACCCGTAACCAATATCCATCAAGACGAGGTGCTGGAGGCCGAGCAGCTCCCCATCTATTACACGGCCTATACCCCTTGTTTCCGGAGCGAGGCCGGCTCTTACGGCAAGGATACCCGTGGCCTGATCCGTCAGCATCAATTCAACAAGGTCGAACTGGTAAAATTCTGCCTGCCCGAAAAATCTTACGATGAACTCGAATCCCTGCTCAAAAACGCGGAAACAATACTCGAGCGCCTTGAATTGCCTTACCGCGTTGTAACATTATGCACCGGTGACCTGGGATTTTCTTCCGCCAAAACCTATGACATTGAGGTCTGGATGCCTTCCCAGGGTGTCTACCGGGAAATCTCTTCCTGCAGCAACTTTGAAAGTTTCCAGGCCCGCAGGGCCAACATCCGGTTCCGGCGCAAGGGCCGGAAAGGAACCGAGCTTGTTCATACCCTGAACGGCTCCGGTTTGGCCGTCGGCCGCACGGTGGCGGCGATTTTGGAAAACTTTCAGCAGCCCGACGGAAGTGTCATGATACCAAAAGCCCTCAGAAGTTATATGGGGGGAAAGGAGCGGCTGGCAGCGTGAACCTGGAAAGCTTGCCCGCAAAGATCAGGGATAAAATCATTCCGGAACCGGCCGGTAAAATGCTCTATCGCTGCCTGGAGTGCGGGCAGCGATTCGATATTCACCGCCTCTTGTATACCTGCCCCGGGTGCGGCCAGGTGCTGATGCTGGAAGATGCCGACTTTGAGCGCCTCAAGCAGATAGACGGCAAAACATGGCGCGAAATCTTCGACTTCCGGCAAATGCTCAAGCTTCCGGCCATGCGGGGTATCTATCGCTTCCATGAATTCATCGGCCCCATCATCCCCCTCGAGGCTGTCGTCTACCTCGGCGAAGGCCACACGCCCGTAATCGAGGCCAACCCCCAATTGCAGGCCATGGTTGGATGCCGCCTGTTCTACAAGAATGACGGCCAGAACCCCAGCGCTTCCTTCAAGGACAGGGGAATGGCTTCGGCCTTGAGCTACATAAACTACCTGCTCAGACAGGGCGGCATCGACAATGTTTTGGCCGTATGCGCTTCCACGGGTGACACCTCGGCCGCGGCCGCCCTCTACAGTGCCTATCTCCACCCCCGGGTGCGGGCGGCGGTGCTGCTGCCCGAGGGTAAGGTCACCTCCCAACAACTGGCCCAGCCCCTTGGCAGCGGGGCCAAGGTATTCGAAATCCCTGGGGTTTTCGATGATTGCATGAAGGTTGTCGAGGCCTTGTCAGAACAGTACAACGTGGCCTTGCTGAACTCCAAAAACGCCTGGCGCATCTTGGGACAGGAGTCCTACTCTTACGAAATAGCCCAGGCCTTTGACTACCGGACGTCAGAGCTCGTGGTCGTGGTGCCGGTGGGCAACGCCGGTAATATCACGGCGGTCATGAACGGTTTTCTCAAGTTTTTCGAGACGGGGATAATCGATACCCTGCCGAAAATATTAGGTGTCCAGTCCCTGCACGCCAACCCTGTGGTGCGCTACTACCGGAAGGCTCCCGGATCGAGACGGTTTGAACCGGTAACTGTAAAGCCTTCGGTGGCCCAGGCGGCCATGATCGGCAACCCGGTTTCCATGCCGCGGGTAATCAGGCTTGTGGAAGACTATAATCGCAAGGCCGGCCGCCAACGGGTGTTCTTCGTCGAGGTGAGCGAACAGAAGATCATGGATTGGCAACTGACCGCCAATCGCCACGGCCACATCGCCTGCACCCACGGGGGTGAATGCCTGGCCGGTCTCACCTCGGCCCTGGCACAAGGCATGGTCACGGATGAAGAAACGGCCGTCTTGGATTCCACGGCCCATGCCCTGAAATTCGTGGGATTTCAAGACTTGTACTTCAAGGCAGAACTTGGTGAACCTTTCAAGGTCGTTTCCAGGCCGGAGCTGATCAATTTGCCGGTCAAGATCAGGC
>JALVRI010000433.1 GCA_027031325.1 Desulfobacteraceae bacterium | reverse complement strand
CTGGATCACAAAATTACATGTACTTTTAAGGGGATAGCTTGTGGTGATCAAGGCGATAGGCCGGGCGACATGGGTTGAGCCAGATACGGTCTCAATGTCGAGAAGGTTTGCTTATCTTCTAGGGTGTGTTATTTAGGTTCTGGCATATTACCGATTTTGCCCCGCGGCTGGACCGGATTTCGGAAATTGTTGCCGGTTGAGGAAAATTTCCCTCGTCATTGGAGCTTGCAGGAGCCTTGGGCAAAGAATATGTTCCTTTCAGGATTTTTCAAAAGAAAGTCGACTTTCAGCGTGGCCAGGATCGGCCTTGGCTTGGTGTTTATGGTGGCCGCTGTGCCGAAAATCCTTAATCCCGGTGAATTTGCCGGTGCAGTGTTCAACTATCAGATTTTGGCACCCCGGTTGGTAAACCCCTTTGCCCTCTTGCTGCCCTGGATCGAGCTGGCAGTGGGGGTTTTATTGGTTGCGGGCTGGTGGCTGGAGTCGGCCGTGATACTGGCAGATGTCCTCTTGGCTGTTTTTTTGTCAGTGGCACTGTTCAATATCGCCAGGGGACTGGATATAGATTGTGGCTGTTTCGGAAGCAGTGGATCCGGGCGGCCCGCCGGCATCTTGACTGTTTCACGTGATCTGGCCCTGCTTTTGCTCGGCCTGTACCTGTTGACGTACATTGTCTGCTGGAAAAATACCGACCGGAGTTGAACGGTGCCGCATATGGGCCGGCTGCCATCGAACTTCCTCCTTGTTGCCACCGGGACCGGCTTTTCTTAGAGTCGCATTGATGCCGCCTGTCCAAGTGACATTCCCAACTGTTGCATTTTAAGTCAATTTGAGGCAAAATAGGACGTGCTATCAAAATGATAGTTACTTGCGGGCTCCATGTTCCAGAAGTAGGCCTGAATTTCCGTTATTTGCACAAAACGGTGACCGTGAAAGCTGGATGGAGAACGACTTGAAGAATGATGGATCTTTTGAAACGGGCAGGGTTGGCAAGCAACTGGTATTGCTGATCGACGATGAAGAGATGATTCGCGACGTCGGACGGCAGGTTCTCGGGATGCTGGGTTACCGGGTGATTACAGCCGCAGGTGGAAAGCAGGCCATCGAAATTTTTTCCCGCCGCAAAGAAGAGATCGATCTTGTCATTCTGGATCTGAGCATGCCGGACATGGATGGTGAAGCCACATTCGAGGCTCTTTGGGAGATTGCTCCGGGAACAAAGGTCATTCTTTCAAGTGGTTTCAGCCTTGATTCCAAGGCACGCGCGCTGCTGGAAAAGGGCTGTTGCGCGTTTATGCAAAAGCCGTTTAAGATCTCCATTTTAAAAAGTACCATCGAAAAGGTCCTGGGCCGGTGAGGTGTCGAAAAGTTCGGCGCCTGAAATCTTTCCCGCCAAAAGCCTCGATGACAAATTGTCCGGATATTCCCTGCTGCATGGGTACCGTGATTCCACAAACCAATTCATGGTGGTGTCCAAGGGCCGCCTTGGCGCAAAAACCCTCCAATGCAAAATGGCCTTTGTGATTTGCAGCTTAAACACTGTTCGCGATTGTGGACGCCGCACTTGACATGTCTTCCTTATTTATGCATACTGGCCTCCAATCGGCTTGAGCTTCCTTTGGGGTATCTTCGTGACGATCAGATCGATTCGGATGATGGCGAAAACTGATTTGATGATGGCGGTCACGATCCGGCAATAATTATTTTTTAGGGCCAAACAAGGAGGGGAGGAAAAGAATGAAAAAGGTTTGCGTCTTGCTGGGGATAATCGGTTTGCTGGCTGTTTCGGCCGTGCCTGCACTGGCAGGCGGAATTATCAACAAATCCAACCTTAGTTCAGATTGGATCAGGACACTTAACCGCAATGCCGCCACCGATGCCGCCGATATCGTGGTTTTCAACCCGGCCGGTGTCATGAAGCTCAAAAACGGTCTCTATACCAAGGTTGATGCGCTTTACTTCGCCAAGGATTACTCAAATACCGTTCCCAATTACGCCCCCAACGTGTACGGTGAGGACGGTGATTTCAAGACCGACACCCCCTCTCTGATTCCCGGGCTGTTCGCGGTTTACAAGCAGGACAAGTGGGCCGGCTTTTTCGCGATTACGATACCGGGCGGCGGCGGAAAAGTCGAATACGACCAGGGTAACGCCCGTACTTCCCTGCTGTCTTACAGTATCGCTGCCGCCACCGGATTCGTCTACAATAATATCAGCAGCATGAATATGGAGGCCAACAGTTTCGACGTAGGTTATACTTTCGGCGGAGCATATAAAATCAACGATGTCTTTTCGGTGGCCGGCGGATTTCGCTACCTGGACGCCAAGCAGGAATTCAAGGGCTCGACCTCCCTTACCAGCACCCTGAACCCGGCCCTGCCTGCCCTTGACAGAAAAGTGGACCTGGATCGTGACGCCACGGGATGGAGTTATTTCCTGGGACTGAATATTTCTCCCAATGACAAGTTGAACCTGGCAGCCATGTACATGTCCAATACCGATCTGGATTACAAGTCGGATGTTGCCCAGGACGACCTTAACATTACCCCGTTGCTGGGGTGGGCGGACGGTACAAAGCAGAGGGAAGACCTGCCCGGCCAGATCAACCTGGGAGCGTCTTACCAGTTTACACCCAAGCTGCGTACCGAAGTAAACTATACTCTTTACCTTGAAACCGACGCCAAGTTTGAAGCCAGTCGTTTAGAACATGCCGGTGACAGCTGGGAAATGGGAATCTGTTTTGATTACGCTTTCAACCCTCGCTGGATGGCTAGCCTGGGTTATCTCTATACCGATATCAAAGGCATTTCTCCCGAGGACAAGCTGGTCGAAGCGCCCGAGCTTGATTCCAACACGGTCTCAACCGGTGTGGTCTATACCCCCAGCGAGCGCTGGCGGATCAATTTGGGCCTGCTCAAGGTCTGGTACGATTCTGTAACCACCAGCACCACCGGCAGCCGTGCTCCGGCCGGCACCAAACTTGAAAAGGACGTCTGGGGTATTTCCTTCGGCGTCCAGTATCGCTTCCTGTAAAAAACCAAGCTCGATCAGATCTGCTGACCCCGGAAGCCCTCGCGGTTTCCGGGGTTTTTGCATCAAAAGGTAAGTTCTCCTTGACAACATATCATCATATGAATATATGAGCATATAATAAGTCGATGGAGGGTGGGTATGAAAACCGATTCCAGCCAGGGGCTGATTGAAACCTGCGCGGTCAAGGGCATTCACCCCGATGTTATTGCCAGGGTTGAAAGCAACATGCCCGAAGCGGTGCATCTGTATGAATTGTCAGATTTGTTCAAGGCTTTCGGTGACAGCACCCGGATCGGTATTCTCTGGGCCCTGAGCATTTCAGAGTTGTGCGTTTGCGACCTGTGTGCCCTGCTCAAGATGAAACAGCCGGCCGTATCGCACCAGCTCCGCAATCTGAAACAGGCCAGGATCGTCAAGAGCCGGCGGGAAGGCAAGGTCGTCTTTTACTCCCTGGATGATGAACACGTGGCAAGGCTTATCCGGCTCGGCATGGAGCATGTGCGGGAGCAGGGTCGATAGGTTTCGAAAGAGAGGTAAGCATGGACCAAGCTGGATTTGAAAAATTCACCCTCCAAAACCTTGACTGTCCGTCCTGCGCCGACAAGATCGAAAAAGGGCTCCGGAAGCTTGAAGGCGTTCAAGAGGCCAGGGTCGACTTTGCTAATTTGACCCTCCATCTCAACGCCCGTGACCTGCAGCGGGTAATTGCCGAGGTGAGCCGTATAGACCCCGAAGTCAAACTGGTACCCTACACCGGCCGCAAACCGGACCAGGCAGCTTTAGAACCAAAGGAAAGCAGCAAACGCGAGCTTATTCTGCTGCTTGCGTCACTGGCTCTGTTCGGCGGTGAGCTGTGGAAAGGACAGTGGTTGCGCAGCAG
>JALVRI010000432.1 GCA_027031325.1 Desulfobacteraceae bacterium | reverse complement strand
GCCCAGATAACCGTCGAAAACGTGGAAGGCGAACCGGGCTGGTACCGGGTAGGGATGAAAGTCCGGCCCCACTTCAAGTACATGGGCGCCTTTTTCACCCTCTCCCTGGTGGGCAAGCTGGACAAGGAATAAGCCAAGATGCCGGGAATTTAAAAGAACTGCATCACAGAGTTTTTACCACCTTAGCCGCACGACTCTAAACCAGAATCAAAAAGGAGGTTTACAATGCCAACCCCAGCGTACATGACCATTGAAGGCACCACCCAGGGTAATATCACCGGAAATGCCTTCACCGCAGAGAGCGTGGGTAATATCTACCAGGAAGGGCATGAAGACGAAATCATGGTCTTCGCATTCAACCACGAGCTTTCGGTGCCCACCAGCAGCCAGAGCGGCCAGCCGACCGGCCCCAGGGCCCACAAGCCACTGACCATTACCAAGATCTTCGACAAGTCATCTCCCCTGCTCTACGTGGCCCTGACCACCGGGGAGGTGCTGACCAAGTGTGAAATAAAATGGTATCGCACCAGCACCGAGGGGCGCCAGGAACACTATTTCACCATCAGCCTGGAGGACGCCATCGTAACCAACATCAAGGCTTACATGCCCAACTGCCAGGACCCCAACCAGGCCCATTTCACCCATCTTGAAGACGTATCCTTTACTTACCGCAAGATCCAGTGGACCCACGAAGCCGCCGGAACCGCGGGCGAAGACGACTGGAGGTCACCTGTTTCCTAGCCTCGAAACCGGCCGGGTGAGCCTTGCTACACCCGGCCGGCAAAGGTGAAATATGAAAGAACACCGCTTAATGGACCGGATCAGGATCCTGGCCAGGAATCCCAACCGCAGGTTCAGCGAAGACCCGCGGGAAATGATCCGTTCCATCCAGATGCACCTGCAACGAATTCTCAATACCCGGCAGGGCAGTGTACCGATTGCCGATGATTACGGTGTGCCGGATTTCACCGATTACATGAGCACATATCCCGAATCCCAGCGGGATATCGAAAGGACTTTGAAACAGACCATTCAGAAATTCGAACCACGGCTCAAGTCGGTGAGGGTCAGGTTTTTACCCCAGGACGATTTTCTGAGCCTCAACTTTGAGATCAGCGCCCGGCTGGCCCAGGGTGACCGCCGGGAGCCGATAAAATTCGAAAGCCAGATCGACCCTGACGGACATATCAAGATAACCGCCTGAACGGACGGGCCGGCCGGGAGTGCGGCCGAAAAGAAAAGGGCATAACGATCATATGTTCAACCGTTATTTCCAGCAGGAGCTTGCCAATCTGAAAGAACTGGGGGCCGAGTTTTCCCGCAAGCATCCGGCCGTTGCCCCCATGCTGAGCGGACTTTCGGCCGATCCTGACGTGGAGCGCTTGCTGGAAGGGGTGGCTTTCCTTACCGCCCTGCTGCGCCAGAAGCTGGACGACGATTTCCCGGAAATCATTCACGAGCTTTTCCAGCTCATCTGGCCCCACTACCTGCGCCCCATACCGGCTGCCACCATTATCGCTTTCAAGCCCAAGGCCGCCCTGAAACAGGCTGTCAGGGTGAAACGGGGGACTCTCCTGGCCTCGGTTCCGGTGGAAGGAACCAGTTGTCACTTCAAGACCTGCTACGAAGTCAATGTCCAGCCCCTGGCCCTGGAAGGGGTAAAAAGTGAACAAAAACCCGGCCAACGGCCATATATCACCCTCCGGTTCAAACTCCAGGGCCTGAAACTCGACCAGTGGAAGGGCGACCGGCTACGTTTTCACCTGGGAGGCGATTACCCCCGGGCCGCTGACACTTTTTTTCTCCTCTTGCGCCACCTGGAACGGGTAATTTTGCGGACCGCAGACGGTCCGGCCTGTATTCTGCCGGCCGACTGCCTTCAGCCTGTCGGAATGGGGCCTGATGAAGCCCTCCTGCCGTATCCTTCCCAGTCTTTCCCCTCTTACCGTATCCTCCAGGAATACTTCGTGCTGCCCGAAAAATACCTCTTCCTGGAATTGTCCGGCCTCCAGCGCTGGCAAAAACGGGGCAGCGGCGAGTCGTTCGAAATCGTTTTCGAACTTTCAAAGCCGCCTTTCGAGCTGCCCCGCCTGCGGCAGGAAGACTTCGTCCTTTTCGCCACCCCGGCCATCAACATTTTCGAGCACGACGCCGAACCGGTACGCCTCGACCACAAGCGCCAGGAATATATCGTCAAGCCCAGCGGAAGCCACAAGGGACAATACCAGGTCTACGCCGTGGACGCGGTAACCGGCTTCAGCCAGGGAACGGCCGCCGAGCGCAATTTCGTCCCTTTTGAAATGTTCGCCCCCCGGCAGCAGGATCAGGCCGTCTTTCACACCCGCATTCAGCGCTCGCCAATCCAACCTGGTTTCGATTTCTATATCGCGGTTGTCTATCCGCCCGGGCAGGAACCCGTGCGGCCCGAGACCCTCTCCATCCGCTTACGGTGCACCAACGGTTTTTTGCCCGAATCCCTGCAGGTGGGCGATATCTGCCGTCCCACCAGCAACAGCCCGGAAATGGTCGATTTCACCAATATCAGGCCGCCCACATCCAACATCCTGCCGCCCCTGGGACGCAACCTGCTCTGGAACCTGGTCTCGCACCTCTGCCTGAACTACCGGTCCCTGGCCTCGGCTGAAAATCTCAAGGCTTTGCTGGCTTTGTACAACTTCGAGGAAAACCGCGACCGCCCCGCTTTCCTGGCCAATCAGAAACGGATCGAAGGCATCCAGGCGGTTGCCGGCCGGCCGGCCGACAGGCTGGTGGACGGGATTATAATGCGCGGCCGCTCCATTGACATGGAATTAAGACAAGATCATTACGCCGGCCCGGGTGACCTGTTTCTGTTCGGCACGGTCATGGACGCATTTTTCGGGGCTTACGCCGCCATCAACAGCTTCACCCGGCTGGTTATCAATGAGACCTTGAAAGGGGAAAAATACCAATGGCCGGCCCGGCTCGGAGACCAGATACTGATATGAAAACCGGTTCCGCCAGGGATCCTCTCTCGCAATTGCTGGCCGGGGCCCACGGGTTTTCTTTTTTCCAGGCCATGCGCCTGCTGCATCAAGCCTGCCGCCGCAACGGGAAAAAAACCGCTTCCCCGGCTTCCATCAGGGTGCGCCCCAAGCTTTCCCTCGGTTTCCCGGCCGCCGATATCGACCGCATCACCATCGAGGAAGAAGACGGCCGGCGCCACTTTGCGGTAACAGCCAATTTCCTGGGAATTTACGGTGTATCTTCTCCCCTTCCCAGCTTCTATACCGAAGACCTGATAGAAGAACGGAGCCAGGACGAATCTGTAAGCCGTGATTTCCTGGACATTTTCAACCACCGCCTTTACGACCTGCTCTTTGCTTGCTGGCGCAAGTACCGGCTCTCTTTCCAGGTTATCGAAGACCAGGACCAGGCGGCCCTTGAAAGGCTCTTCTGCCTTATGGGACTGGGCGCCGAACCCTTGCGGCACGGATTGGACGATCCATGGCGCCTGCTGCGCTACCTGGGTCTGTTCACCCAGTTTCCCCGCAGCGCCGCCGGCTTGGCCGCCTTGCTTTCAGACGCCATTGAAAATGTTCCCATCACCATCGTACCCTGTGTCCCCCGCAAGGCGCAGATTGCATCGGATCAGCGCTTTTGCCTGGGTAAATCCAACTGCCGCCTGGGTGGCGATTCTTACCTGGGCAACCAGATAGAGGACCGGATGGGCAAGTTCCGGCTCAGGATCGGTCCCCTGGACCAGACGACTTTCCTCAATTTTACTCCCGGCAATCAAGGCTACCACCAACTTGCTGAGCTGACTGCGCTCTACCTCAACCAGCCCCTGGAATGTGAAGCCGAGCTGGTAATGGCCCCCGGCGAGGCAAAATCGACCTGCCTGGGTGTAAGGTTGCGTGCCAGCCTGGGTGTGACCAC
>JALVRI010000431.1 GCA_027031325.1 Desulfobacteraceae bacterium | reverse complement strand
CATGCTGCTTGAAGGCGGTATTTTCCTGCACGACTGCCAAAATTGCCGGAAAACCCCGGTGGCTTTGATTGGCGGCCTCCTCCAGACGCAGCCCGACATCCGGATCGCTTGCATAAACCCGGATTTTGCAGCTAACGAGCTTGCCGAAGATGCGAGGCGGAGGGCAGGCAGACGTATTCTAGTACTTCAACCGCCCGACAACAAAGCAGCTTCGGTAAAATCGCGAGCCCCTTGCTGCTTCAAATGCCTGAGATTTTTCACCGATTGAAATTCACCTTACCGATGAAGGCACGGGCGTGAATAAATACCTGCTAACTATATAATAATTCAATACAATTACTTATTTTCAGACACTTGAAGTGCATAATCCGGGATGATGCCTGCAAATTCAACCACATGAAATATCACATTTGTTTTGGCAAGATTATTATCCCACGAAACTTGATAAATCAGGAAACGATGAACCAAATTTTTCATCAAAACCGCTTTTCGGGCTTGACATTCTCGAATATGTGAATAAATGTTCGGAAAATGAATAATGATTCGTAATATGACTGTATATTCGAACAAGGATTCAGAAACATGGAAACACAACCGACCAGCCGCAAGCAGCGGCGCTACCAGCAAGAAAAAGAGGAGATAATGGAGGTGGCCTTCGAGCTTTTTTCCAAAAAGGGTTTCCGGGCCGTCACCATGCAGGAGATTGCCCGCCGGAGTGAATTTTCGGTGGGCAAGCTCTACAGCTTTTTCCCAAACAAGGAAGCCCTGTACCATGCCATTGTCATGGACAAGGTTCAACACCTGCACCGCAGGGTGGTGGCCGTAATGGAAGGCGGAAAGGACGTCGTTGCCACCATCCAGGCGGCCGTCAGGACAAAGTTCGAAATCCTGCTGGCCAACCGTCAGGGACTGCGGATTTTCATCAACGAGTCACAGCGGGTTTTACTTGGTCTTGGGGCCGGACTGCAGGAACCGATCAAGAAACTGCACCAGGACGCCCTTTCAAGGCTCGAGCGCCTGTTTGCCCGCGGTATCAAGGAGGGGCTTTTCCGGGCGGCCGATCCCCGCCTTTACACCGTGGCCCTGGACGGAATGGTAAACGGCCTGCTTGTGGAACAGGCGGAGAATCCCGACCTGGCGCCCTTCGATATCGACACCATCCTGGACGTCTTTTTCCGCGGCATCGCCCATCCAGAAAGGAGACGACCATGAGGACGATCAGAATCATCTATCTCCTTTTCCTGGCCCTGGTGTTGCTGCCGGCCGACAACAGCGCTGCCGAAAGTCAGTTTTCCGGGGTGCTCACGGTCGAGCAGGCCGTGGAACTGGCCCTTGAAAACAACCATCTCATCCGGGCCGCGATGGAACGTTCCAAGGCCGCCGTAGAGGCCCTGGGCACGGCCCGGGCAGATTTCTATCCCAAGCTCGTGGGAACCTACCGTTACACCCGCCTGGGTGAAGAACCCTTTTTGCGCTGGGACGCCTATGTCGTCAATCCGGCCACCGGCACCATCACCGGCACGCGGGAGGTTGAAGCCCCGGTCGGCACCCTGGACAACTTCCATTGGGATATTTCCCTCATCCAGCCCCTGTTTACCGGCTTTGCCCTCCAGAGCCGCTACGCCATGGCCAAGACCGGGATGGCCCTCAAACAGGTGGCCCTGCAACAGGCGCGGGCCGATATTGTCCGCCAGGTCAAGGTTGCCTTCAGCCGGGCCTTGCTGACCGAAAAAATGGTCCTGATAACCAAGGCCGCCGAAAAAAGCCTCAAGGCCCATGCCCAAAAGGCCCAAGCCTTCTACGCTCAGGGCCTTATTCCCTATAACGACTTGCTCCAGGCCGAGGTGGCCCTGGCCGAGGCTTCCCAGCAAAGGGTCGCGGCCGAGGCAAGGGCCCAGGTGGCAAAGGCGGCCCTGGTAAACCTGCTGGCCCTGGAAAGCGACCAGGATTTCAAACTTGCCGAGCTTTCCGAAGACCTTCCAGCCCCGCCCGACCTGCAACGCCTGGTAAGCCTGGCCAAGTCCGGCCGTCCCGAGCTGGAAGCCTTGCGACTAGCGGTAAAAAAAGTCGAGCTGGCCCTGAAAATGGTCAAAAGCTCCAACTATCCCCAGCTATCGCTGGTGGCCAGCTACGGCCAGGACGGCCAAGACTGGCGGGCAACCGACAACCCTTACCGCAATTCCTACAATTCCAGCCTCAGTCTCCAGGCCCGTTGGACCTTTTTTGAAGGCGGTAAGACCCGCAGCGAACAGGCACGCCTGAAACACGAACAAAAGGCCCTTTTGCAACAGCAGCAAAATGTCCAGCAGGCCATAGTGCTGGAAATAAAAGACTCCCTGGCGCGGGTGAAAACCGCCCGCACCAACGTGGACACGGCCCGCAAGGCCCTTTCCAAGGCCAGGGAGAACCTGCGCATCACCAAGCTGCGCTACGACCAACAGATGGCCACCTCCACCGACGTGCTTGACGCCAATACCCGCCTGATGCGAGCCAGGGTGCGTTTCTACCGGGCTGTCTACGGATTCCACGCCGCCTGGGCCGAGCTTGAACGGGCGGTCGGAAAATCGCCGAACCAGGAGTAACGATCATGTCGCTCAAAGAGGAAAATATGGAGAAAAACGATTCGGAAAACAGAAAAAAGCGCAAGGGCTGGACAGCGGCCTTGGGCCTGATCCTGGTTTTCAGCATCCTGGCGGCCGCCAATCTGTACCGGGGCCTGCACCGCAAGGGCGCCGCCCAACGAGCCATCGAGCCCGTGCCGATCGAGACGGCCTTGGCAGCCGTACGCCAAGTCAGGCGGCAAATTGAAAGGACCGCCGACCTTGCCGCCGCAGAAGTGGTCCAGGTGGTCAGCAAGGTGCCGGGCAAGGTCATCGAGCAGATCCTGGTGGAAGAAGGCCAGGTGGTCGCCAAGGGCGAGCTGATAGCCCGCCTGGAACAGGATATGATCGAGGCCCGCCTGGACGAGGTACGGGCCGAGCTTGCCTCCGCCAGGGCCGCCCTGGCACAGGCCGAGGCCAAACTGGCCGTTCTGGCCCGGGATCGCCGCAGGCTCGAGTACCTGTTGCAGGAAAAGGCCGTCTCGCGCCAGAAGTACGATCATATCGAGGCCCAATACAAGGCCGCATCGGCTGCCGCCGACCTTGCAAGGGCCAGAATCCGCAAGGCCAGGGCGGTCCTGCGCCGCCTCAAAGTCCTGGCCCGCGACCACCGGATCCCGGCTCCCATTACCGGCCTGGTTATCAAGCGCCACCTGGACCCCGGCAACCTCGCCGCTCCAGGGGTTCCCATTGTAACCCTGGCCGATATCTCCCAGGTCAAGGTGATCACCAGCGTTGCGGAAAAGGACCTTGCCTTTGTGGTCAAGGGCACCCCGGTCAGCATCCGTGTGGACGCCTTCGGCGGGGAAATGTTCCGGGGCCGGGTCTCTTTGGTGGGAACAACGGTTGACCCGGCAACCAGGACGGCCAGGATCGAAATCCGCCTGCCCAACAGAAACGGCCGTCTCAAGCCGGGCATGTTCGCCCACGTGACCATCCAGCTGCCGCCCCGCAGGGCGCTGGTGGTACCGGCCCAGGCCCTGGAGCGGGTGCCCGGCACCGGCCAGCCCTTTGTCTATACCGTGGAAGACGGCCGGGCGGTGATGCACAACGTGGTCGCCGGTGAAAGCGACCGGGGACTGGTGGAAATCAAGTCCGGAATTTCAGCCGGAGCCCTGGTGGTGATCGAGGGCCAGCAGCGGCTGCGGGACGGGGCACCGGTCAAGGTGGTCAGGCGACAAGAGCTTTCAGCTTCCAGGGAGGCGCAAAAATGAAGCTGTCAGAATTTTCCGTACGCCAGCCGGTTGCCGCAATCATGCTTTTTTGCGCCCTGGGCCTGATAGGAGCCTATGCCGCCTTCCAGCTCAATTTCGACATGTACCCCGACA
>JALVRI010000430.1 GCA_027031325.1 Desulfobacteraceae bacterium | reverse complement strand
CCCAAACCGTCTGATCCGGTTCTCCAGGGCCGCCTTTCCCAGCAAGTGCAGATTTCGGGGGGTAATCTGAGCCGCGAGGGCAAAGGCCTCTTCAGAACTTAGGCGCCGGCAGGCGGCGCCTTTTGCAAGGGCGGAATCAAACAGGGCAGAGCTCATCGTCCAAATCCTGGTTTCAGACCGGTATGGCGTATTCCTTCCAGCGCCGTTCGACCCTGCGGGCAACCCGTGGGTCGAACTCGAGTGGCTTTGGATAGCCTTTTTTCCAACGGGCGTCAATGGTTATGGGAAACTTCCACACGATCCGGTTACCCTTCAACGCGGAGCTGAAAGGGCGGATGTCACCGGCCGGATCGAAACGGGTGAACCATCCCCAAAGGGTCATCATCCGGTCTCCAAGGTCAACATCACCGGAAACGAGGACGTGAAAAAGAAAACGCCTTGCTGCCGGATTCGAGGCCAGCCACTGCCTTATGCCTTCCGGATCGTCACACCCGTCTGCCACCCTCACCACCAGGAATGCAGGACCCAAAGCCGCCATCTTTTCGACGTGTTTCGGCCACTGGGAAGGGGCCGGAATACCGCCCGGGGGTTCCCGCCGTCCGGCCGTACCCGTCTGGCTGTTTGCCAGCAGGATCAGTCGGCTGCCCGTATTCATTTTTGGTCCTGTAAAATCGAGGGTATCCTGGGCCGTCGGTACGATAAGCTGAATTCCATCCGGGGTCAGGTTTTTCCAGATCGCCCGGCTAACGGCTTCAAAATCCGAGGCCTCAACCTCCGGGTCAACCGTGACCATGACCTTGGTCAGGGAAAGCTGCCCTTCGCCCAGCAGCCCCATGGCATGCTTCAAGGCCTCGTAGGGATAGCTCTGGCGAACAGCGGCCACGGCGAGGGGATGAAACCCGGTTTCAGGGTAAGCCCACAAGTCGGCCAGGGCCGGACGCATCAGGCGCAACAAGGGCAGGGACATTTGCTGGAGGGACTCACCCAGGTAGTAATCTTCCTGGACCGGCTTACCCACTACCGTTGCCGGATAGATGGCGTCCCTGCGAGCCAGGATCCTTTTCACCCGCAAGACCGGGAACTCGGCTGCATGGGAATAATGCCCGAAATGATCACCGAAAGGACCTTCCAGACGGGTGTCCCCGGGCCGAACACTACCTTCCAGGATGAACTCGGCCCGCGCCGGAAGCCGGTGCCTGCTTTCAGGACGTTCGATAACCTCCAGCGGCCGGCCCATCATCAAGGCCGCCAGGATTCTTTCGTCAAGGCCTTCGGGCAGGGGTGCCACGGCTGCGATGATCAAGGCCGGAGGTCCTCCCAGGATGACGCTTACCGGTAAGACACGCCCCTGCCGGCAGGCGGTGTGAAAATGAAATCCGCCACCTTTTTCGATCTGCCAGTGCATTCCGGTGCTGTCGGCATCGAAGACCTGCATCCTGTATATGCCGATATTGCCCCGGCCGCTGACCGGATCCGTGGTATGTACCAACGGAAGGGTAAAAAATGGTCCCCCGTCTTGCGGCCAACAGGTCAGTACCGGCAGGCGATCAAGGCGCGGTGGTTGAAAAACCTCGTCCAGAACCGGCGCCTGCGTCACCCTGCGCTGCCTGGCCATGGCAATCCGCTTGATCGTCCGCCGGCAACGCCACAGCCCGTTCAGGCTAGGAGCGAGCAACTGTTCGGCCGTTTCGACCAGCAATCTTCCCAGCTGCCCGGGATGCATGCCGAAAGCCATCTCTACCCGCTGCCGGGTTCCAAACAGGTTGGTCAAGAGCCGATAGTCGGACCCCACCACGTTTTCAAAAAGAAGGGCCGGGCCTCCTGCTTTCAACACCCGGTGCTGGATGACAGTAACTTCCTGATACGGGTCCACCGGGACCTTGATTCTGGCCAGTTGGCCGGAATTTTCAAGGGCCTCGACAAACTCCCGCAGATCCCTGTAACTCACCTTACGTCCTCCCAGTTCCTGATCCCGTCGGCTCCCAAAAGTTGCAAGATCCTGTCGGCAAAGGCATCCATGATCGTTTCCAGGGTCTGCGAGGCTTCTTTTTCTTTTTCAAGCATGTAGAAAGGCGGGCTCAGGGGCATCACCACGGCCCCGGCGTCATGGGCCCGGAGGGCGTTTTGCAGGTCGACGCGCGACCAGGGTGTTTCGCGAACCGCCAGTATCAGGGGGCGCCTTTCCTTGAGATGGCAATGGGCGGCCCTGACAATCAGATTCCCAGCCAATCCATTGGCCACCTGAGCCAAGGTGTTGGTAGTGCAAGGCAGGATTACCATGGCCCGGGTTGGAACCGAGCCGGAAGAAAAAGGGGCCTCAAGGTCGTCGGCGGCATAAACCTTGTCGGCCAGCAAGGAGAGGGATTCGAACGGCTCACATTCCAATTCGCAGACTTTGCGTGCCCATTTACTGGCAATCAAGACCACCGGCCAGGGCGAACGGCGCAGCAGGCTCCTGGCCGCCGAGATTCCGGAAGCGCCTGTAATTGCGAGTAAAAGAGGATGATTGTTTTCCAGATTCACCAGTTCAACCATTTTTCAGACCAGCAGGGGTGCCAAGGCACCGAAGACCCCGGCCAGGGTTGCAATCGGGAAGAAGCGAACGGGAAGCGGGATCTGGGGCAAATACATCAGGCCGAAAAATACGATCGTAAGTCCAAAGCCCCCCCAGGCCAGGATCCCGGCCCCGGTTTGCTTCAATAAAACCAAAAGCAGAATCAGCGCTATGCAATGCAAGCCGGCTGCTATCTGCTGGGCGCGCGCGGCACCGAATCTGGCCGGAATGCTGTAAACCCGGTGCCGACGGTCACTTTCGATATCCAGCAGGGCATAAATCACATCCGCACCGCTGAGCCAGGTAAAAACGAAAAGGGCAAAAATGATCACCTCCGGGGATAATTTGAGGCTGTCGGAAGCGGCGATATATGCGCCGACAGGTGCCTGGGCAAGGCTGAAACCGATTCCCAGGTGGCAAAGCCAGGTAAAACGCTTGAGCAGGGAATAACCAAGCAGGGCCACCAGGGGTACGGGCGCCAGAACCAGGCACCAGCCGCCAAGCAGAACGCAGGCTCCGAGATAGACACCCAGCCCGCAGACGGCAACTGCCAGGGCTTGTCCCAGACTCATCTTGCCGCTGGGAAGCTCGCGATCTTTGGTACGCGGATTCAGGGCATCCAGGTCGCGGTCGAAAACCCGGTTGAATGCCATTCCGAACACCCTGGCCCCCACCGCTGCCATGATTATCAACCCCATGGTCATGGTATCCGGAAGCCGATATCCTGCGCCGTACCAGGCACCGGTGAAAAGAAGGGGCAGGCTGAAGGCCGTATGTTCGATCTTGGTGAAATTGAGAATCGTCTTCAGCATGGTTACAATCTTCTTTGCAGTCCGCAGGGTTTTTCAGCATAACGCCCCTGCCATAAGGTCACAACCGGAAATCGACGATCCGCGTAACAACTTCGGCCAGACGCACGCTTACGACATCAATGTTTTTATTAAGAAGACTCCTTTGACCGCCACCGGCAAAATCGGTAACCCCCTTTACCAGATAGGCCGGTCGACCGTAAATCTCCGCCACCCGTGCAACAGCGGCCCCTTCCATGTCGACGAGCATTCCCAACTTCGCCAACCTGGAACGCTCCTGTTGATCGAAAACCGGAAAATCGACCGTAACCAGGTCGGCTACCTCCAAATCACCGCCGGCGATGGGCGCACAGACGCGGACTTGAGGTTTTTCTCCCGGCAAGCTGTGATCACCTTCAACGGCCTGCCTGATCTGGAAAATCATTCCGACGCCACTTTTTTGACCGCTTTCCAGGGCCCCGCAAACCCCCGCATTTATGACGGCCGCGCACTTGAAAGACAAAAAAAGCCACTGGGTAGCCAAAGCCGCAGCCACCTTTCCCATGCCGCAAAGACAGACAAATGCCCTGCGCCCGCCCGCGGTCCTGCAGGAATACAGTTCAATCGGCCCCGAATTGCTTTCCGGTTTGCAATAATGGCGTTGCATGAAGGGTGCAGCCTCCCTGGCGGTGGCATATACGATGGCAATCATTTCAAAATCCCTGCCTCTGCTCCCCTCTTTTCCAGGGCCTGGATCGAGGCATGCCCCTTGCCGCCTAAATTGATTGTAAAATCATTTACAAAGGTCCTGATATGTTCATCAAGTACCTTTTGATCCAATTCCTGGGCGTGCCGCCTGATGTATGGCAAAACCGCCCGGGGATCTGATTGGGCCATGGCTATACTTTTCCGGATGGCCTCTTCCAGTTCCCTGGCGAGGCTTTCCGGATGGCGGCGGTGCACGGCAATACAGCCAAGGGGTATCGGCAGGCCGGTTTGCTCATGCCACCAGGCGCCTAAATCGACCAATTCCACAAGTCCCTGCTGCTTGAAGGTAAACCTGCTTTCGTGGATCACCACTCCACAATCAACCTTGCCGGCTGCAACCAGCCGGCAAATTCGTTCATAAGTGGTAAAATACTTCCACTTGATCTGGGGAGCCCATAATTGCAACAACAAATGTGCGGTTGTCCAGCGGCCGGGCACGGCGACACGGCACCTTCCAAGTCGGCTTCCATCTATCTTTTCCCGGGCGACGACGAGGGGGCCGCATCCATAGCCCAAAGCCCCTCCACTGTTCAACAAGCGGTAATACTTCTTTACCTCCAGGTATGCATAAAATGACAGCTTGGTGACGTCCAGTTGCTGGTAAAAAGCCATGTCGTTCAGCGTTTCCACGTCGTGTAACTGCTCGCGAAACCTTATTTTTCCGACCTTGACCGCCCCTGACACCAGGCCGTGAAAAATGAATGTATCGTTGGGGCACGGGGAAAAGCCGAGGCTAAGCTCATGCTCTGACAAGGATTTTTTCATCCAGAACCTCTCGTCACATCATCCCGGCGCTTCAGGCATAAAACTCTTTTATTCTTTCCACGACATAGGCTTGCTGCTCGCCGCTAAGTTCCGGGTAAACAGGCAATGCGAGCGTTGAGCGGGCCGCATTTTCCGCCACCGGAAAGTCCCCCGGCCTGTATCCGAGATCTGCAAAACATGGTTGCAGGTGCAAGGGAACCGGATAATATACTTCCACACCGATGTTGTGTTCGAGCAAATATTGCTTCAATTCGTCACGCTTGTACTTAACGCTGATCACGAATTGATTGTAAATATGCCGGGTTTGCTTCTCTTCAGGAAGGGTAACAATCTCTTCCAGACCTGCATCACGGAAAAACTTCCGGTAACGCGCGGCGTTTTCCCTGCGCATGGAAGTCCATTTGTCCAAGTATTTCAGCTTGACAGCCACGACTGCCGCCTGGATTGCATCCAGTCTGAAATTACCCCCCACAAGATCATGGTGGTACTTGGTACGCCCTCCATGGACCCTGAGCATCTGCATTTTGGCAAAGACGGCTTCATCGTGCATCGTAACCATTCCACCGTCACCGAAGGCGCCCAGGTTCTTGGAAGGGAAAAAAGAAAAGCATCCCATATCTCCCATACTCCCGGCCCGGCGGCCCTTGTATTCGGCACCGATTGCCTGGGCGGCATCTTCGATTACGATCAAATTGTTCGCCCTGGCAAGTTCACAGATGGGGTCCATCTCGGCACACTGCCCGTAAAGGTGCACCGGGATAACCGCTTTTGCCTTTTCAAGCTCCGAGCGGCTCAAGCCATCCAGGACTACGGATAGGGCTTCAGGGTCCAGATTGAACGTTGCCGGTTCAATGTCGATGAAAAGCGGTCTTGCCCCGCAGCGAACTATGGAGCCCGCTGTTGCGAAAAATGTATATGGCGTGGTTAAAACCAGATCCCCGGTTCCGACGCCGGCGGTCATAAGGGAAAGCAAAAGGGCATCTGTCCCCGAAGAAACTCCCAGGGCGAATCCGGTATGGCAGTATTCGGCTATCATCTTCTCGAGCCTGGAGACATGGGGACCGAGTATAAAATATTGCTCTTCGCAAATTTCTTCCAGAATCGGCTTTATCTCTTTTTTTATCGCTTGATACTGTTGTTTCAAGTCGAGCAGGGGTACCGCCATACCCGTTTCATCTCTTTCCTGAACTTCTCTGTCTTCCGGCATTATTTATGTTTTCTCCAGTGTGATTCATCTTCTGTTATTCAAAGCGCGCTTTCCAGGCTGTTTCAGGCCCCGGCAACGTATCTTGGTTTGCCGTTACCCGCTTTTGCCGCCGCGGGGACCACCGCCGCCACACATTCCGTGCTGACTGCATCGGAGCCCAAAAGGCGGTTGATTTCACGGATGAGCGTCGCCGATGGTTGCACCTTGCAAGAATCCGATATGTCGATCACGACTTCCGTTTCACCGGCGGTCCGGAGATGGAGAAAGCACTGGCAATCTCCAGGATAGGCATCGATCAACGCCTTTAGTTCCATCAGGCCTTTACGGTCGAGCCTGTCGGCATCGAAGCTGATGTGAACCCTGGCCGTCCACTTCTGGTCGGCCTCATCGATCGATACCATCTCGGAAGCGATAACCTTTACGCTCTTTTCTTCTATTTGAAGCTTTCCCTGAACCAGGACAGCCATGTCGGCAGTCAACAAATTTTCAACCTTTCCAAAAAGAGAAGGGAAAACCACCACTTCCACCGAGCCGGCCATGTCTTCCAGGGTGACGAAAGCCATCCGCTCCTTCTTTTTGGTCAGGATGACCTTGCAGGAGGTTATAATTCCGCCCACTCTTACGGCCTTGGCATTCTCAACTTCCTTCAGCCCGTCGAGCGAATCTGTAGTAAATTTTTCCAAAACGGGCTTGTGGCGCTGGAGAGGATGGCCGGACACATAGAACCCCAGGTATTCTTTTTCTGCATCGAGCCTTTGTTTTTCACTCCACTGTTCCAGGTTCGGAACAGCCGGCGGGTTCAACAGCCCGGCATCGTCGTCACCACTGTCAAACAGACACATCTGGCAATCGTTGCGTTCGCGCTGAACACTCTGGCCCCACTCTATAGCATCCTCGAGGACAGCCATCATGCGCGACCTGTACTGGGCGGTGGAATCGAAAGCACCGCAAGCGATCAGGCTTTCCAGGACCCTCTTGTTCACCTTGTGCAGGTCAACCCTCTGGCAAAAATCGAAGAGCGATTCGAAGGGGCCGCCCTTTTCCCTTTCGGCAATTATGGCATCTATGGCCGCCGTGCCCACGTTTTTGATCGCTGCCAGCCCGAAACGGATTTTGCCGTCTGCCACGGTGAAGGTCTTGCCGCTCGAATTGATATCCGGCGGCAAAACTTCGATATCGTGGTTGCGGCACTCGTTGATATATTTCACCACCCCCTCGATGGCATGCATTTCACTGGTAAGCAGGGCCGCCATGAACTCCACCGGGAAATTGGCCTTCAGGTAAGCGGTCTGAAAAGCGATCACGGCATAGGCGGCGCTATGGGACTTGTTGAAACCGTACCCCCCGAATTTTTCGATCAGGTCGAAAAGCTCAGTCGCTTTTCGGGCATCCACCCCCTTTTTAACCGCCCCTTCCACAAAGCGCTGGCGGTGCTCGGCCATCATCGAGGCAATCTTCTTTCCCATTGCCTTACGCAGGCCGTCGGCTTCCGCCATGGAGTAGTCGGCCAGTGCCCCGGCGATCTTCATCACCTGCTCCTGATAGACGATCACACCGTACGTCTCTTCAAGGATCGGCTCCAGCTCCGGAAACATATAAGTGATGGGCTTGCGCCCGTGCTTGCGGTCGACAAAATCGTTGACCATTCCCGACTCCAGCGGTCCCGGTCTGTAAAGGGCCACAAGGGCGATCAGGTCATCGAACTTCTCCGGCTTCATCCTTACCAGCAGATCCTTCATACCAGAGCTTTCAAGCTGGAAAACACCGGTCGTATCGCCTGCCGCCAGGAGACGGTAGGTCTTGCGATCATCGAAATCAAGGCAGGAAAGTTCCGGAACGCTCTTTCCCTGCTGTCTGATCAGCTCGAGGGTGTGATCGATAACCGTAAGGTTGCGCAGACCAAGGAAATCAAACTTGACCAGCCCGATCTTCTCCACCAGTTTCATGTCCCACTGGGTGACCACCTCGCCCTTTTTACCGCGGTACAGGGGCAGGTATTCAACCAGGGGTTTATCACCGATCACAACACCTGCGGCATGGGTTGAGGCATGCCGGGGCAGTCCCTCAAGAGTACGGCAGATATCGATAAGCTCTCTTATCTCCGAACGCGTTTCAACAAGTTCCCGCAACTTGGGCTCTGCCGCTATGGCCTGATCGAGGCTCTTGATCCTGGCACTGTCGGGGACCAGCTTTGCGATCACGTCGACTTCATCGTAACTGAAACCCAGAGCCCGTCCCACATCCCTGATGACCGCCTTCGGTTTCAATTTTCCAAAGGTGATTATCTGGGCCACGTAATCCCCGCCGCCGTACCGGTCAACCACGTACTTGAACACTTTTTCACGGCCGTTGATACAAAAATCGACATCGATATCCGGCATGCTGATCCGGGACGGGTTAAGAAAGCGTTCAAAAATCAATCCATGTTCAATGGGATCCAACTCGGTAATTCCCAGGCTATAGGCGACCAGGCTGCCTGCGGCTGAGCCGCGTCCGGGTCCCACCGGAATCTTGTGCTGCTTGGCAAACTGGATAAAATCGGCCACGATGAGGAAATAGCCGGGAAAACCCATGGAATTTATTACTTCTATTTCATAATCCAACCGTTTGCGGTACGCTTCCCGGTCTGCTTCCGACCTTTTCCGGCTGATCTGAATCCAGCGTTCTTCAAATCCCTGCCTGACCTTTTTGACGAACAGGTCCTTGGCGTTAAGGCCCGACTTGTCCTCAAATTTGGGGAAATGGTAATTTTCGAAATCGAAATCCAGCTTGCAGCGCTCAGCGATCCAGGCCGTGTTTTCCACGGCACCCGGGTAGGTGCTGAAATCGCGGATCATTTCCTGGCTTGACTTGAAATAAAGCTGATCGGTGCGAAATTTGAAACGATCCTGATCGTGGATGGTCTTTCCGGTCTGAACACACAGCAGGACATCATGGGCACGGGCATCTTCCCTGGAAAGGTAATGACAGTCGTTGCTGGCAACAAGCCCGATGGAACATTTCCGGCCGAGTTCGCGCAGGGCTTGGTTGACCGTCTCCTGCACTTCCAGACCGTTGTTCTGGACCTCCAGAAAAAAATTGTCTTCGCCGAAAAGCTGCTGGTAAAATCGGGCCGTCTCTTCTGCCAGATCCATCCTTCCGGCCACAATATGTTTCGGGATTTCGCCGTGAAGACAGGCAGACAGTCCAATCAGCCCCTGGCAGTGTTCCGCCAGGGTTTGCTTGTCGATTCGGGGCCGGTAGTAGAACCCCTCCAGCTGCGCGATGGTGGCCAACTTGCAAAGATTCCTGTAACCTTGCCGGTTGCGTGCCAGAAGCACCAGGTGGGAAACATCCTTGGCGTCCCGGGGGCTTTTATCATGCAGGCTACGAGGGGCCACATAGCATTCACACCCGATAATCGGCCTGATACCTGCGGCTGTGGCCTTGATATAGAATTCGGCTACTCCGAACATGGTTCCGTGATCGGTGATGGCCACCGCATTCATCCCATCCGACTTGGCCTGTTCCACCAGGTCATCAAGCCTGATGGCACCGTCGAGTAGGCTATACATAGTATGGACGTGAAGATGGACGAAGCTCTGATCCTGGTGATTCATGGCGTCCTTTCAGGATGCATCGGTCAACTCATCAAAAAATGCGTCGCCGATATTTTTTTGAAACAGCGGTAGATGAGCGAGGTTGTCCTAGACCCCGAAGCGAGCCGGTTACGATTTGGGAATTTATGCCTGCATACAATTTTTTTAAATAGCCGGCTGCTGATTTTCAACACAATATCAAGTATTATCAGCCCGCATGGGATACCATATGTTCCGGCCGACAGATTGATCCCGCACCAGCCCAAACATCAAGTCTGGTCAACCCGATAATTAGGTGCCTCCTTGGTGATGATTACATCATGCACATGGCTTTCGCGCATGCCGGCGGCACTTATTTTGACAAAGCGCGCCTTGCTGCGTAGTTCCTCGATGGTCCTGCAACCTACGTACCCCATCCCGGCTTTCAGGCCACCCATCAGCTGGTGGATGTTGGCCGTCAAAGGGCCCCGGTAGGGCACCCGCCCCACAATGCCCTCGGGAACGAGTTTGTCGTCTTCTTCCTGTTCGGTTTGATAATAGCGGTCCTTGCTCCCCTTCTTCATGGCCTCCAGGGACCCCATCCCCCGGTAAACCTTGTAGCTGCGGCCCTGAAAAAGAATGGTCTCCCCGGGACTTTCCTCGGTGCCGGCAAACAGCCCGCCGATCATCACAGAATGCGCGCCCGCCCCTAGAGCCTTGGTGATATCACCTGAAAACTTTATCCCCCCGTCGGCAATCAAAGGCACTCCTGTTTTGTCGGAAACCGGCTTGCAGTTCATTATCGCTGTCATCTGGGGGACACCGATGCCGGCTACAATGCGAGTGGTGCAAATCGATCCGGGGCCGATACCGATCTTTATAGCATCAGCCCCGGCCTTTATCAGATCCGCGGCCCCCTTGGCGGTTGCCACGTTGCCGGCTACCACCTGAAGTCCAGGGAAGGCCTCTTTAAGCTCCCGGACCGTATCGAGCACATTTTTCGAATGTCCATGGGAGGTATCGATCACGATCACATCGACACCGGCTTCAATCAGGGCTGCAGCTCTCTGCATGCGGTCCGGTCCCACTCCTATGGCGGCACCAACGCGCAGGCGACCCATCCCGTCCTTGCAGGCATGTGGGTATTTCCTTATCTTTTCAATATCTTTTATAGTTATCATACCCTTGAGCCGTCCCTTGTCGTCAACCACCAACAGTTTTTCGATCCTGTGCTCATGCAACAGCTTTTTCGATTCTTCCAGGCCGATGTGGTCTGAAACGGTGACCAGATTTTCCTTTGTCATCACCTCTGAAACCGGTTTTTCAAGGTTGGTTTCAAAGCGTAGGTCACGGTTGGTCACAATCCCCACCAAAGTTTCGCCCTTTGTGACCGGAACCCCGGAAATTCGATACTTGGCCATCAGGTCCAGTACCTGGGCCACGGACTGTTCCGGAGCGATGGTTACAGGATCGACAATCATTCCGCTTTCAGATTTTTTAACCTTGTCTACCTCCACGGCCTGGCTTTCTATACTCATATTGCGATGGATAAACCCGATACCACCGGCCCTTGCCATGCAGATGGCCGTCTGGGATTCGGTAACAGTATCCATGGCGGCGCTGACGATTGGAATATTCAGGGATAGTTCGCGGGTAAGGTGGGTGGAAGTGTCGACATCCTTGGGCAGCACGTCCGAATAGTCCGGCAGGAGCAAAACGTCGTCAAAGGAGTATGCCTCCGGGGGCGAGTGAAATTCCATGAAAAACCTCCGTTTATAGCACCGTCGGCCGCCGGTGCTTTTGCTTTTGATCGGTCATGATGTCAAACAGCCAGGTACATTTGATAAGACCTGGTCACCGATAAGGCTGATTAAACTAGGTGCATTACCACATCTTGTGGCCATCGATCAACACAATACGAAATGTTGCAGCAATTCCCC
>JALVRI010000429.1 GCA_027031325.1 Desulfobacteraceae bacterium | reverse complement strand
ACCACCTGATCAACTATATCCAGGGGGTGATGCATATCGGCCAGCGCGATATCGCCTGGGTACGGGTAAGCAAGGCGGCGGTGGAAAAGGGTTTCACCCTCAAGGATATCGGGGTTGTGCTCCACGCCAAGTTCCACCAGGACTTCAACAAGATCCTCGACAAAGTCCAGGTCACCCTTTACACCAAGCAGGAAGATGTGGACAAGCTGACCGCCGAGGCTCGCGCCGCTTACAAGCAGCGTGACGAGCGGGTCGAGAACATGACCGACGAGGACGTGGAAATCTACTACTCATGCACCCTCTGCCAGTCCTTTGCTCCCACCCACGTCTGCACCGTCAGCCCCGAGCGTACCGGACTTTGCGGTGCTTACAACTGGATGGACTGCAAGGCTTCTTACGAGATCAATCCCACCGGCCCCAACCAGCCGATCGAAAAGGGCGAATGCATCGACCCGGTCCTGGGGCAGTGGAAGGGGGTCAACGACTTCGTCAGCAAGGCATCCCGTGGTGCCATCACCCATTACAACTTCTACTCCCTGGTTCATGATCCCATGACAACCTGCGGTTGTTGCGAGTGTATCGCGGCCATGCTTCCGGCATGCAACGGGGTGATGACGGTCAACCGCGAGTACACCGGCGAGACTCCCTGTGGAATGAAGTTCACCACCCTGGCGGGTGTAATGGGCGGCGGCGCTTCTTCACCGGGCTTTGTGGGCCATTCCAAGTATAACATCACCCAGCGCAAGTTCATCAAGGGTGACGGCGGGCTGCTGCGCATGGTATGGATGCCCAAGATGCTCAAGGAAGAACTGAAAGAGCGCCTCCTGAAGCGCGGAGAAGAATTGGGTTATCCGAACCTGATCGACATGATCGCCGACGAGACCGTCGGGACCACAGAGGAAGAGATTCTGCCCTTCCTCCAGGAAAAAGGCCATCCTGCCCTGTCCATGGAACCGCTGGTAGGTTAAGGTAATCAGATCCGTACGGTACCGGCACACATGGCCGGTGCCGTACGTGAACCGTATTGACGAAGGAGACGCAAATGGCATTAACCGGTATACAAATTTTCAAGCTCCTGCCGAAGACCAACTGCAAGGAATGTGGAGTGCCCACCTGTCTGGCATTTGCCATGAATCTGGCTTCGGGCAAAGCGGAACTTGACAGCTGCCCCTATGTTTCCGATGAGGCCCGCGAGAAACTGGCCGAAGCTTCCGCCCCGCCCATCCGGCCGGTGGTAATCGGAAAAGGAGTCCGCAAGGCGACCACAGGCGGGGAGACAGTCCAATACCGCCATGAAAAGACTTTTTACAATCCGACCCTCATGGCAGCCTTGGTGGGCTCGGATATTGCCGCCGACGACCTGGCAACCAAGCTGAAGGGCTGGAACGCCCTCCAGTACGAAAGGGTGGGTCTCAACCTGAGACCGGAGCTGGTTGCAGTCAAGGATGTTAACGGTGATGCAGCCGCCTTTGCCGCTGTTGCCAAGCAGGTGGCCGAAACCTCGGAATTCAACGTGATCCTGATGACCGAGGACGAGGCGGTAATGAAGGCCGGGATCGAGGCCGCAGGATTCAAACGTCCGTTGATGTATGCCGCAACCGAAGCAAACCTAGAAGCTTTCGGCCAGCTTGCCAAGGACAACGACCTGCCCCTGGCGGTAAAGGCCGATTCGGTGGAAGCCCTGGTTCCCCTGACAGAGAAGCTGGCCGGCATGGGGCTGAAGGACCTGGTGATCGATCCGGGCTGCCGGGAGGTCAAGCAATGCAAGGATGATATGATCGCCATCCGGCGGGCCGCCCTCAAGGACGGAAATCGTGCCGTGGGTTATCCCACCATAACTTTTCCCTGCGAGATGGCCTCCAATATCGACGTGGAAACCCTTATTGCGGCCATGTTTATCGCAAAGTACGGCGGCATCGTCGTCCTGTCGGATTTCCAGGGCGAAAGTCTCTTTCCGCTGCTTCTTGAGCGGCTCAACATCTTTACCGATCCGCAACGGCCCATGACGGTGACCGAGGGTATCTACGAGATCGGCAAGCCGGACGAAAATTCACCCGTCCTGGTCACCACCAACTTCGCCCTGACCTATTTCATCGTATCCGGCGAGGTGGAAGGCAGCAAGGTCCCGGCATGGCTCCTGATCAAGGACTCGGAAGGTCTGAGCGTGTTGACTGCCTGGGCGGCCGGCAAATTTGCAGGTGACGATGTGGGCATGTTCGTCAAGAAATCCGGCATCATGGACAAGGTCAAGCATCAGAGCCTTATCATCCCTGGTTATGCGGCTTCCATTGTCGGTGACATCGAAGAAGAGCTTCCCGGCTGGAATATCATCGTTGGTCCCAGGGAGGCTGCTCATCTGCCGGCATTTTTGAGAGAAAAGTATTCATAAACCGGTCGGCGGCCGCTTGCATGCGATTACGGCCGCCCGGGCAAAACCCGTTCTCCGGCCAAGCTGAAGATCTTGGCGGCCGATTCCGAAGGCCGGCTGGCGAATGCGGTACAAAGAGGGAGGATTTATGTTACTGATAGGTGAGAGTTTGAACGTTATTTCCAAGGCCATCGGCAAGGCGTTCAAGGAACGTGATCCCAAGCCGATCCAGGAGGAAGCTCTTTTCCAGAAGGAAAAGGGCATGGATTACATCGATATCAACCTGGGGCCGGCCAAGAAGGATGGCCACGAGTTGATGCCGTGGGTGGTGGAAGTTGTCCAGGATGTGGTTCCCGATATTCCCCTGGCATTGGATACTTCTAACATAGATGCCATCGAGGCGGCCCTGAAAGTCGTCAAAGAGGTTCCGGGCAAGTCTCACATGATCAATTCGATCATGGTGAGGCCGGAACGCTACGAACGGATGGTGCCCATGGCGGCCGAGTACAATGCCGACTTCATCGCTTTGATGTGGGGGCCGGAAGGACTGCCGCGGGACGAGAACGAGCGGGCGGCCCTGTGTGTCGAGTTGCTCTACTTCGCCAACGAGGCCGGAATTCCCAATGAGAAGATCTGGGTCGACGGCATCGTGACACCGGTCAATATCCAGCAGCCTCAGGCCATAAGCCTGATGGAGTTCCAGAAGATGCTTCCGGATATTGCTCCCGGTGCCCGCAGCACATGCGGTCTTTCAAACATTTCCAACGGTCCCCCCAGTCACCTGCGCCCGATCCTGAACCAGACTTACATGGTCATGCTTCAAAAGTGCGGCATGGAATCTGTGATCGCCGATCCGCGGGACGACCAGTTGATTGCAATCGCCAAGGGACAGCGCCAGGATATCGTCGACCTGATCTACAAGATCATGGATGGAGAAGAGGTCGATCGTTCGAGCCTGTCTGACGAGTTGCTGAAATACGCCAAGACGGTGGATGTTATTCTCGGCACCACCCTCTATTCCGACTCTTGGCTTGAATTATAGTCGCTTGGCTTGCCCGCCGGCCACAAGGCGTGGCGGGCGCTTTGAAAAGTTGAAACCCCGGAAAGGGCATAGCCCTCCGGGGTTTTTTAGGCCGATGGCCTGACCCGTGGTTTCGGGGTGCAGGCATGTTGTTTCAGAGCAGGGACCGCACTGTCATAACAAATCGGTACTATTGACAATTTTGGCAGCTTGATCTATCAATAAATCTTGACTGGCCTCTTTTTGGATTGAATCTCTTGCTTTTTGGGCACGCCACTCATGTTTTTCTTCAAGCCGACCGGCGGACTACAAATGTTCATATCTGGCGACTAAGGGTTAACAAGCTGGCAAAATTCCATTTTGACAGGGAGAGTGGTGAACCGAATGTCTACGGAAAGAAGGCGTTACAGAAGAGTCAAGTTGGGGTTGGAAGATGGTTTTTTCGGAAACTTTCAGCTTTCCGATGGCTCGGTGATCAATGCACCGCTGGTGAATTTGAGCGCAGGCGGGGTTAATTTCGTCCTGCCGGCGGCAGACCGGGAGCGGATCAAACCGGGCAGCAGGTTGGTGCTGTTAAGAATTTTTGGTGTCACCAATTTCGAGCTGAACCGAAGCGCCGAAGCACTCGTACGCTGGATCGGCGATCCGGGACCGGGCGGAACCGTTCCGGTAGGCTGCGAGTTCCAGGAGATCGACGAGTCCGAGCGCGGCCGTCTGGAACGGTTCGTTGATGCTGAACGGGTTGTTAGGGGACAGTACGACTGAGTTGTTCAGGCGAATCCCGGTAGCCTCGGAATTATCTTTGCTGGAGGATTGTGATGGTCAGATCCCAGGCCCTTGAGATCAATATGGCACGGACCCGCGTCGAGGTTGCCATTGATCCCCGCTACCTGCCGATCCGGGAAGTTATGGATCAGTATTTCGGCCTGAGGGAAGCGGTACATTCGTTTCTGATCGAAGTTTCCCACCCATACAAGAACTGGCAATATATCGTCAGTGAAGCCCGCAGCCTGGCCTTCAACTATTTTCACCTTTTCCTGAAACACCCCCAGGGAACTACTGCCGCGGCAAGGATAATAGATCTTTTTTTCGATGCCCTCCAGGTGGACAAGCCGGCCGGGGTCGATGTGGACGCTGCCGATAACCTCTTGCTCTACCTGCAGAAGTTGGTTAAGGAGGCCGGCGACGATAAGCCTTCGTTTTTCCGGCTTGCCGTCGAAGCCATGCAAAGGATCAGCCTGCTTCCCGAGCGGCTGTTTTTCCTTTTCGTCAGGAGCTACTATTCGATCAAGGACCTGGTGGAGGCCGCAAGCCGATCTAAAGCCGTCTCTTCAAAGCAGGGGCAGGTGCTGCGCAAGTTGCTGGAGCGTCACCTGGAGGAAACCTATTCTTACTGGGCAACCATAGAAGATCCCCGGACATGGTTCGCCCAGCAGTGCGGCCAAGAACCGCCGCCGGCCCTCGACCGGGCTTTGGAGCCCATCACCCATGAAGCTATTGACCGTAATCGCCGTCTGCTTGAACGCCGGGCCCTTTCCAAGGCCGATAGTCTCGCGGTTGTGCAAAGCCTGCTGGAGTTGCCGGATTTTGGAGACATCGTCAGAAATTACCGCCGGATTTCCCGGAAAATGGAACAGGCTGCCGGCGATGCCCGCAAAGGTGTGCATTGGAAGGTTCTTTTCCTTTTTCACATGATGCACATTCCAGGGCTGGCGGTATTACATGAAGACGTGCTGCGGGAAATAAACCGTACCTTGGACCGCCTGATGGCCGATCGTGACCGGAACGAAATCTCGAAATTGATAGACAGCTCTTTTACTGTCTTGCAAAAAGCCATCGCCACCTACCCGGCCACGGCACTTGCCTGTGTCCTCAGCCTGGGCCGCAATGTTTACCGCAGCGGCGACAACGAGCTGGTTTCCCACCTGATATCCAGGATGGTGGAGTTGGAATTCCAGACACCCGGTTTGGGCGGGGTGGGAAACGATTGGCAAATAATGGTAAACCCGGCTCACATCCAGAACATCAGGGTCTGGATGGAACTTATCGAAATGAGCCCCAAGTGGTCCACCCGCCTTTTGTCGAGCCTGATTGTTCACTTGGCGGTAAGTGGCGTTTTCATCAAGGACACGGATTTATTCGGCCGGGATATTACCCGCTTCCTGAATTCCGAGATTGCTCCGGTCTACAACCTGGCCAAGCAATTGGCCCGCTTGTTCCCGGCTTATTTCAACGCTATCGGGGCAGAAGGGGAACTGCGGGAGATATCGACCCAGATAGACGAGCTTTGCCACCGCCGTGATCCCCTGATCCATTTTTTGCGCAAACAAAGTCATGTCGAAAGCAGCAATCAGATTCTGGATTTCATGGAAGCCGCAATTTCTTTCTGGGCCAGCGGTGACAAGCAGTTACTGGCCGCTTTCATGCCCCCCAATATTTTCCGGGAGGTGGAACCCGAGGGTGAGTTCGTGGACGGGGTCCGCAAAGTGATCAATCACCTGGCCTCCCGGAATGTAGACATACCAAAGGGCCTTCTGGATCTGGAGCAGGAAAGGCTGGAAAGCCTGGTATCGGAATGTCACCAGGTAGATGAGATAGACCGCAAACGGGTCGTCTTGCTGGCGCAATTCTATAAGCTGCTGAATCAAAAGTATAATCTGGAGTTTTTTGACATTCACCAGCATATGGAGCAACTGGCCACCGAGGCTTTTCCCGATCTTGATCGCCTGCGGGTAGCCCTGGCGGAACCGGAACTGAAAAGTCGGGTGTTCAAGTTGCTCGATTTCATGGAACGGCTGAAGGACATTATCCTGTCGCCGAAATCATATCAGGCCAAGGAGGATATCTATAAGAAACGCCATTTCACGGTTGATATACCTTCCATGTACGGCAGTTACCATGAACTGAAGTTTGACGCCATGGGTCTTACCCTGAGGCTGGAGGCCCTGGTCAATGTATTGTTTGAAGAGTTGATCGCCGGAATAGACCTTTCCCTGATCACCAAAGCCACTTTCTACCAGATCTACGACCGGTTGATGTTGTTCGACAAGGCCCTCAAGATAGACGGCATTTCATCCGCGGAGCTGGAGAGGCAACTCGACCTGCTGGCCCATTCCCTCGAGGTGAAAGGATTCAGTTTCACCCAGTATCTGGACATCTTCAAGGGCTTTGCCCAGGCCGTCAAAAACATCATCAACGACTATTTCAACAATATCCATGGCGATAACCTGACCAGGGTGCTGGAGCGTCTGGATCCGTCTCAGATCCTTGACAAATACCTTCCATCAGTGGGCCTCGAAGACCGGGTCAAGCTGCATCACCGGGTATCGGAGATCTTTTTCCGGGACCGGATCGCCATGTCCCTTGGGCTTCAGCAGTTGGATATTTTTCTCAGCCGTATTCTCAACACCCTTTTCAACCAGTCCGACAAGCTTCCCAAGGACAAGCTGCGTCTGCTTCTCAACTACGACCCCCAGCGGGCGATGACATCCCTGGAAAAACCCAATGGCCTTGCCACCGGTATTATCTACCTAGGGAACAAGGGCCTAAACCTGTTGAAACTCAAGAACCTGGGACTGCGCATACCAACCGGATTCATAATTACCACCGAAGTCTTCCGCTGCAGGGAGATAATAGATTCTTTTCCGGCCGCCGAACAGAATTTCCAGGAGCAAGTAGCCGAACATATAAAGGAGATGGAAGATGTCACCGGCAAACGTTTCGGCGACCCGGACAACCCCTTGCTGCTTTCGGTGCGCAGCGGTTCTTCCATCTCCCAGCCGGGAATGATGGATACCTTCCTGGACGTGGGGATCAACGAGGAGATTGCCGCCGGCCTGGCTGTCAAGACAGGCAATTCGTGGTTCGCATGGGACTGTTACCGACGCTTCCTTCAGTGTTTCGGAATGTCCAGGTCGATGGAACGGGACGATTTTGACAGTGTCATCAGTAAGTTTAAGCGACAAATGGGTATTCCCCTCAAAAGGGGCTTTACCGGCGATCAGATGCGCCGGGTGGCCCTTGCTTACCGGCAACTCATCCTGGATTGTGGACACCGGATTCCGGACGATCCCTTCCAGCAGCTGCTTGCCACCATCAAGAGCGTGCTGGATTCGTGGGAATCGCAGAAGGCAAGGACTTATCGCAAGATAATGGGTATCTCCGATGACTGGGGAACCGCGGTGACCGTTCAGGCCATGGTTTACGGTAATGTGTCCGAGAATTCGGGAACGGGTGTCATTTTTACCCACAACCCGCGTTGGTCCGGCGACAGTCTGAATCTTTGGGGTGATTTTGCCCTCGGCAATCAGGGTGAAGACGTGGTGGCCGGCCTGGTCCAGACCCTGCCGATTTCAGTCAAGCAGCAGGAAATTGAAATGCGCAACACGGATATTACCCTGGAGACCCATTTCCCGGAAATTTACCAGACCATGAAACGCTGGGCCAAGATGCTGGTCTATGAAAAAGGCTGGAGTCCCCAGGAGATGGAATTCACTTTCGAAAGTCCTTCCGAAAGCGACCTCTTCCTACTTCAGTCAAGGGACATGGCCATCAGGGAACGCAAGCGGGTCTACACGTTTTCTCCGGAATCTGAAAAGAACGCCGTTTACCTCGGCTCCGGGATCGGTGTGTCCGGGGGGGCCATGAGCGGCAGGGTGGTCTTCAGCCTGGAAGAGATGGATAATTGGCGCCGGCTCGAACCGGAAACGGACCTCATCCTGGTCCGGGGCGATACGGTGCCGGATGATATAAAGGAGATCTACGCCGCCGACGGTTTGCTGACCGCCAGGGGTGGAGCGACTTCCCATGCGGCGGTTGTGGCCCACAGGCTGGGCAAAACCTGCGTCGTCGGTTGCGGCAACATGGTTTGCGATGAAAAGGGGCGTATCGTCCGCTTTGCCCGGATAGAACTGAAGTCCGGCGATTACCTGAGTATTGACGGCCGCCGGGGAACGGTTTATCAAGGCAAGATGAAAATCAACGAAACCCACAGCTATTGAACCCGGATTTTGCAGCCGGCGAGTTTGGCGAAGATGGGAGGCGGAGGGAGGACATTTGAATCCATAATCCGGGTTGAAGTATTGTTTGTGTAATTTGGCATTGACACGGGAGGAAGATATATGGGCAGCGCTGGAGAGAAAGACAGCGGGAGGGTGCTGGGAATCAATGGTTTTGGCCGGATCGGCAAGCTGACGGTCTGGCATCACGTGGCGCGTAAGTATTTCAGGCAGATAGTGGTCAACATCGGGCGCCAGGTCGGCTCGGGCCTGGCCGATATCGCCCACTACCTCGAGCGTGATTCGACCTATGGAACTCTGCATGGATTCCTTTACGGCCACCGGGGTAAACCGGTCATCGAGGATCTGGACGAGGCAAGCTCGAGCATGCTGGTCGATGGGATCAGGATTACTTTTCTGCGCCAAAGCCGCAACCCGGCCAGCATAGACTGGCAGAGCCACGGGGTGCGGCTGGTGGTGGATTCGACCGGAAAGTTTCTCGATCCCACCCTGGAACCGGATGACCCCAAGGGGGCCTTGCGGGGGCACCTGGCAGGCGGTGTCCGCAAGGTGATCGCCTCGGCCCCTTTCAAGATCAAGGACAAGGGGCGTTCCATGCCCCATGACGCGATTACCACCGTAATGGGGGTCAACGGCGAAGATTACGATCCACGCCGCCACGTGCTGATTTCAAACGCTTCGTGTACCACAACCTGCCTGGCGCACATGATGAAACCCCTTTTGCTCACATTCGGCGCCCAGCGTATCCTTTCGGCGTCCATGGCCACCGTGCATGCGGCCACCGGTTCCCAGCAGGTGCTGGACCGCTTGCCTGCGGCCGGCAAGAGTGATTTACGCAAAAACCGCAGTATCTTGAACAATATCATTCTCACCACCACCGGGGCGGCCAAGGCCCTGGCCCTGGTAATCCCGGAGATGGCCAATATCGGCTTCATCGCCGAGTCGGTACGCGTTCCCACCAGCACCGGGTCGTTGATTATCCTGGTCTTGAGCCTCCAGGAAGAGCTGGGCAAACCTAATATAACCCGCGATGCAATCAACGCCGTTTATCGCAAGGCCGCCGAGCAGGATCCCAAGGGATACTTGAATTATACCGAAAAACAAAATGTCTCCGGTGATATAGTCGGATTGCCGCGGGCGGCCGCCATTATCGAGGGGCATGAAACCCATACCAGGACCGCCGAGTTGACCATCGATCTGCGCAATGTTTCGGGCCTGCCCGTCGAAGTGCTCGACAATTTGGAAAGCACCGTCATCCGACCCCAGGTGACCCAGGCGGTCATCTACGGATGGTACGACAACGAGTTCGGCAGCTATGTCAACATGCTGGCCGATCGTACCGTATCGGTGGCAGAATCCCTCTGACTCCGGCGGCCGGCAAAAAGGAAGCTCAAAGCCGGATCATAGACAGCGAGGAGATGGCAAGCTGGAAGCAATCAGGAGTCCGGGCCCGGGAAGGCGGCTGCGAATGCCTTAGGATTTTTTACGAATTGAATTTCACCTTGCCGGTGAAGGCACGGACGGAAAAATACATGCTGACTATGTAATAATTCAGTGAAATTACTTCTTCTCAGGTATTTGCAGCGCATTGTCCGGATTGAAACAGTTTGCCAGCCGGACAAATTCTGCAACCGATAGAGTCTCCGCCCGCCGCTTTGGATCGATGCCGGCTTCGATCAGCAGTCGTTCCGCTCCATGGGTATCGAGTTCGCTCATACCTCCTGCAAGTGAGTTGCGCAAGGTTTTACGGCGACGGCCGAAGGCGGCCTTGACTATCCGCCGCAGCAGCTTTTCGTCGCTCACCATCTGCGCGGCAGGCTGGTGAAAAGTGATTTTGATCACCATCGAATCCACCTTGGGACGCGGATAAAAAGCATTTGCCGGAACGAGACATACCGTTTCGACAGTTGCGCAATACTGCAACAGAACAGATAATCGGCCGTAACGTTTGCTGCCGGGCGGCGCCGCCAGCCGTTGGGCCAGCTCTTTTTGAAACATAAGGACGGCGCTGCGGATCGAGCGGCGCTGATCTATCAGTTTGACGACCACCTGTGAGGATATGTTGTAGGGCAGGTTACCGATTACTTTCAAAAGATCACCCCGGTCGGCGGCCATGGAGTCCAAGTCACAGGCAAAGACGTCCCGGGATAGAATTTCTACATTTTCAATTCGCCAGACGGCAAGTTCTGTCTTCAAAAGCTCGGCCAAGCGGCGGTCTTTTTCGATGGCCAGAACGCGTCCGGCCGCCTTGGCCGCCGGTATGGTCAATGCCCCCAGACCGGCCCCGATTTCAACCACCCTGTCATTCCGGTCCAGGGCCGCCGCTGTGACGATGGCGTCGGCGACATTGGAATCGGTCAGGAAATTTTGCCCCATGCTTTTACGGGGCCTTAGCTGCCAAGCTTTAAGCAGGGTGCGTGGGGCTGTCATGATTTTTTTCCGTATTTGCTTGGCCCGGGGCCTTTTTTTTCTGGCGCGCCCGCAGCCTGGAAACCAGTACCAGGGTTATCCAGTAAGCACAAGCGGCGGGTAAGATTCCCAATGCGGCTCCGCCCACCAACATGGCCAGGGTTACGTCCCATCCCAGTTCTATAAGCTGGGAAATCGATTCGTAGGCCAGGTCGAAAGGAATCTTGTGCCCCAGCAACAAAAGACCGATTTTATAGCTGCCGTAATAGAAAATGGGAATCGTCAGGGGGTTGCTGAACCAGACACCTATGATTGCCGCAGGCCGGCTGCCCTTGAACACAAACGCCAAGGCCAGGGCGATGAGGGTGTGAAAAGGTATGGTGGGTGTCAGAGAGACGAAAACTCCAACGGCCATGCCGCGGGCGACATATGCCGGGTCCCCCTTGAGGGACTTGAAACGGCTGTATGCTTCCAAAAAACCTTGTTTAATGTTCAAGCGCCGGCAAAAGCCGGATTTTTCGGAATTTTTGGTCATTTATTACCGCATGCCCGCTGTATCGACCACCATGGTATCCAAATTATCCAAATCTTGCCTTAACCCCCCTACAAATGGTACTCCCTACTCGAGCAGGATAAAACAAAAATAGCTAACACAAGACAGCCGTGCCATCAACCGCATTTTGGGTGCCCGATCCTTTTGCTTGACTTTTTCTTGCTAATCTTTTAGGTCTCCAAATAATAATTTCAATAGTTACCGAATGTTATACT
>JALVRI010000428.1 GCA_027031325.1 Desulfobacteraceae bacterium | reverse complement strand
GTGAATATTTTGCTCTTAAAAAAAAACACGAAGACTTGAAAAAAATTGTTTCGGAACGCTCCCGGCGATTGGTTAATGCGCTGGAATCCCAGTTGGCTTCGTACGAAAAGCGACAGTGATGGAATAAATAGGGCCCCGTTTGAGAGTGTGTTCTCATTTCAAGCTAACCAAGTTTGTTCAGGCAGCCTTAATCATTCAGGGGCCGATGGCCTCGAGTAAAGCGAGATTAAACCCCTGCCGTGCTCGTGATTGGAAGAAGTGCTTTGACCCAACACTATAAAGAAAGGGAGCCTTCCCTGGTTTTGGTGTGCATGCTCTGCCAGCACAGAGAAGCCTGAAGAAACTACAAGGCGCCCACCTGGATCTTTGGATCAAGGACCTACCGACACGGCACTTGGCGGGGGTACCCTCTTGCCTCTGTCAACTTCATTTTGAAGTTGAGGCAAGGTGTTCAAGGTTTTCGCAAGCCGTTCCCTTACCCCTCAATTTACCCCTCATCACAGCCAGGCTTTTGCTTGGCGCCCAGAACGAGATCATTCTTGTTGGCAAGCCTGATCGAGCAGCCCGGACATGAAAGGCGACGTGTGAATCGTACTTTTTGAATGATTTTAAAAGCTTGATGGAATTTGAAGCTGGTCGCTGGTTTTGGGAAAAGTCCAATATCTTTTGTCGTTTAGGATTAATAAACGATAGTTTCGTTTATTGCCGTAGATGCTGGGTTTTTCCGGGAACCATCGAATATTCCATCCGGCAGGCAGTTTGCTTCGGGTAATAACGCTTTTGCCGGCTTTGTGACCTTGCAGACTTGGGGTCCCGGCCGCCGCAAATTTGAGCCCCTGCCGGTCAGATGAAAGCTTAAAGCGAGATTGATCTAAACGGAGAGACGAAATGAATAATTACACGCTACTAGGAACAATCCTGGGGATAATAGTCGGTTTTGGGGTGGCTTACTGGATCAGGTCTTTATTGGACAGACAACGGCTGAAATCGGCTGAAAGTGAAGCCGAGCGTATAATCCAGGACGCCAAGCAAAGGGCCGACACCCTGATAAAAGAGGCTAATATAGAAGCCAAGGACCGGCTCCTGAAAATGAAAAATGAGTTCGACGCCGAGACCAAGGAGACCCGTTCCGAACTAAAGCGGCTTGAAAGGCGGTTACTGCAAAAAGAAGAAAATATAGATCGCAAGCTTGATCAACACGAAAAAAAGGAAAAAGAGCTTGCCAGGTTGGAAAAGAACCTCGAGCGGCGTCAGGCCGAAATCGCAAAAACAGAGCGCCAATGCGAACAGATGGTCGAGGAACAGAAGCGGCAATTGGAAAAGATATCATCGCTGACTGCTCAACAGGCCAAGGAACTGCTTTTGCGGGCCATGGAAAACGAAGCCCGTTATGAAGGAGCCAAGCTGATCAAGCGCATAGAAAACGAAGCCAAGGAGGAAGCCGATAAGAAAGCCAAAAAAATACTGGCTACCGCTATTCAGCGTTATGCCGGCGATTTTGTGGCTGAACGGACAGTAAGTGTAGTCCAATTGCCGAATGATGAGATGAAGGGCCGTATTATCGGCCGGGAAGGCAGAAATATCAGGGCCCTGGAAGCGGCAACCGGAATAGACTTGATTATCGACGACACCCCGGAGGCGGTGATATTGTCAGGTTTCAATCCAGTACGCCGCGAAGTGGCGCGCCAGGCATTGGTAAAGCTCATTTCCGACGGCAGGATTCATCCGGCCCGCATAGAGGATGTGGTCAAGAAAGTAAGCGAAGAGATCGACACATCGATCAAGGAAGCCGGGGAACAGGCCGCCTTTGATCTAGGTGTGCACGGGATTAATTCGGAGTTGATCAAATACCTTGGGAGGCTGAAATTCAGAACAAGTTACGCCCAGAATGTCCTCCAGCATTCGATCGAAGTTGGTTTTTTATGTGGTATCATGGCGGCCGAACTGGGACTGAAGGAAAAGTTGGCGCGCCGGATGGGATTGCTGCATGATATAGGCAAAGCCATTGACCACGAGGTGGAAGGACCCCATGCCGTTATCGGCTCGAAGTTGGCTAAGAAGTTGGGTGAGTCGCCCAAGATTGTTCAGGCAATTGCGGCCCATCATGAAGATGTGCCGCCTGTTTCGGTATACGATCTGCTGGTGCAGGCTGCCGACAGTCTTTCCGGTGCGCGGCCTGGAGCCAGGAAAGAGCTGCTCGAAAATTATATCAAGCGCCTGGAGGAATTGGAGGCGATCGCCAAAAAATTCCATGGGGTGGACAATTGTTACGCGATCCAGGCCGGCAGGGAGCTGCGGGTGATAGTCGAAAGTGACAAGGTCTCGGATGAGGAGGCGATATTGTTAAGCCGTGATATAGTCAAAAGGATAGAAGAGTCTCTGACTTTCCCAGGTCAGATCAAGGTGACGGTCATAAGAGAAACCAGAGCCGTGGAGTACGCTAACAAATAATCGATAAAAGAGAGGCGGTCTCAGGTTGAAAGGACAGCAATTGAGCAAGGGAGTGCGGAGATGGACAACGTAATCGAAGTCCTTCAGCAACGGGGCTTCATTGAGCAGATGACCCATGATCAGGAATTGAAAGATTTTGCCGGAAAGGAAAAGATAACTTGTTACATAGGGTTCGATCCGACGGCTGCCAGCCTGCATGTGGGCTCCCTGGTTCCCATCATGGCCTTGGCCCACATGCAGCGTTGCGGACACAGGCCGATAGCCCTGGTGGGCGGTGGCACCGGCCTGGTGGGAGATCCAAGCGGGAAAACCGAAATGAGGAAAATGCTTACGCCTGAGCAGGTGGAGAAAAATGCAAGCGGTATTCAAGCTCAACTTGCTCACTTCCTTGATTTCGATTCAGGCAAGGCCCTGCTGCTAAACAATGCTGATTGGCTGGTGGGCTTGGAATACATAAGCTTTTTGCGAGATATCGGGCGCCATTTTTCGGTCAATCGAATGATAAAGGCCGAGAGCTATCGCATGCGGCTCGAATCTGAAGAGGGTTTGAGCTTTATCGAGTTCAATTACATGATTTTGCAGGCCTACGATTTCCTGCAACTGTTCGATAGCCACCAGTGCAGGTTGCAGATGGGGGGCAAGGATCAGTGGGGAAACATAGTTGCAGGTATCGATCTTATTCGCAGGATGCGCCAGCAACAAGCTTACGGTATCACTTTTCCCCTGATTACCACCAGCAGTGGTATCAAGATGGGTAAGACCCACAAGGGGGCGGTATGGCTGGACAAAGAAAAAACATCACCCTATGATTACTACCAATTCTGGATCAATGCGGATGATCAGGATGTAGCCCGCTTTCTGGCCCTCTTTACCTTTTTACCTTTGGATGAAATCGAAAAGGTTAAAAGCCTGGAAGGTGCTGAACTCAATGCGGCCAAAGCGGTCCTGGCCTTTGAAACCACCAGCCTGGCCCATGGTTTCGACGAGGCCCTGAAGGCCTTCAAGGCCGCCGGAGCCATGTTTGGCCAAAGGGTGATACCCAAGGGGTTGTTGCCATCGAGTAAGATACCAAGACAGAGTGCTGAAGGGCAGGCAGATGGGGTGCCGTGTACAAGAATGACCATCGGTCAATTGAAAGAAGGGATCCCGGCTTTCAAGCTCTTTCAGATGGTAGGATTGGCCGCCTCGGGCGGGGCTGCCCGCAGGCTGATATCCCAGGGTGGGGGGTATGTGAACGGCCGGCGCCTGGAAAGTTTTGACGAACTTATAAATGATAATGATATCGAAGAGATGGCTATTATATTGCGGGCCGGTAAAAAGCGCTACCATAAAATTTTGATAGAAAGCTAAAAAAGTATTTGACAACTTGGCAAACGGAATGTAAAAAGCAGCTCGCATCTTCGGGAGGGAAGGTGGAAGAGACCAAGGGTTTGAATGGAAGAAAAGTTCCTTGAATGCCCATCCGGCTGACCCGATGCCGGCA
>JALVRI010000427.1 GCA_027031325.1 Desulfobacteraceae bacterium | reverse complement strand
ACATCCAGTCTTCCACCACCTCGGCGGTGGCGTCCCAGCCCAGCACCACGTCCATCATCTTGGAGATGTCCCCGGCGCCCTTGTAGCCGTGGCGCTTGAGTCCCTCGAGCCACTTGGGATTGGTCAGCCTGGAGCGCAGCACGTGCCTGGCCTCTTCAAAAGTGGAACGCATCCTGATCCGCTCCGGATCGGCGCTGTCGCCCACGAAAGCCGCCGGAAGCCGGCCGCGTACCGTCTTGGCCGCCACGATCAGCCCGCCGTAGTAATTGTAGAAATCGGTGCAGGAGAACATGTCGTATTCCCGGGAGTCTTCGTTTTTGACCGTCAGGTCCATCCGGGAAAGAAGTTTTCGGAGGCCGTCCGGTTTCCGTAGCCCGTAGCTGTCCCGGCCATAGGCGTGGGCCGTGTGGCGGATGTAGCTTTCGCCAAGATCCTGCTGGTTCTCCCATTGCTTGCTCTCGATCAGCTCGGCCACCCCGGCGCCATAGGTTCCCGGCGGGCAGCCGAAAACCCGAAACGTGGCTTCCCGGAAGGCCTTTTTTTCATCCATGCCCTGGTTGCGGTAGTCCTGCATGTCCCGCAGCACGTTGCGCCGCAGGATATTGTCTTGGGGGTCTTCGGAAAGGGCCGCCACCATGCGGGCCGCCTCGTCCAGCCTTTCCACCAGGTTGGGGAAGCAGTCGCGGAAGAAACCGGAAATGCGCGGTACAACGTCCATCCGCGGCCTTTGCAGCTTGTCGAGCGGAATTACTTCCAGGCCGCGCAGGTTGCCGCTGCCTTTCGACCAGACCGGTCGCAACCCCATCAGGTAGAAGATCTCGGCGATGTCGTCGCCGCCGGTGCGCATGGTGGAACCGCCCCAAACGATGATGCCGATAGTGTCGGGATAGCGGCCGTTCTGGTCGAGGTAGCGTTCAAGCAGGGCGTCGGCCAGCTTCTTGCCCGTCTCCCAGGCCGATCTTGTGGGGATCTTGTTGGGGTCCACCGAGAAGAAATTGCGCCCGGTGGGCAGGATGTCAGCCTGGCCCCGGGTGGGGGCCCCGGAAGGGCCGGGTTTGACGAAGCGGCCTTCCAGGGCCGCCAGGCAACTTTTCAGCTCGTCCGTTGTTTGAGCGATGCGGGGTGCCAGGTCGGCGGCTATGTACTCCAGGGCCGCCATGGTGGCCGGGTGGGCCCGGCCCAGCTTGTCCAGCACCACCTCGAAAACTGCTCCCCTGGCAAATTCCCTGTCTGCCAGGGTCTGGACCATTTCCAGGGCCTTGGCGTGGGCCGTTGCGATCACCTGGCCGCCGGTGCGGCCGCCAAAGACCGGCTTGCCCCGGTTTGCTTCCAGTTCTTCCAGGGAAAAACCCATGGCATCCAGTATCGCCCGGCGCAGGGAGGGGGTGTCGCCGTTTTCCAGCCGGGTGAGCTGGACAAGGTATTGGGCCAGTTGTTTTCCTTCCGGCCGCCGGCCCAATACGTGAAGACCATCGGCGATCATGGTGTCGCCGAGCTCGGAAAGATAGGCGTGCAAGCGTTCCAGAAAGTCGTCGAAAGACGACAGGGCGGTTTGACGGTCGATTTCAAGATCACGGTCCAGGCTGGCTTTTTCCACCTCTTCCCAGATCATGGAGCGCAGCACTTCCAGCTTGCCCGGGTCCTGCCGGCGGGCCTGGTGATACTCGGCCAGCAGGTTTTCCAGGGCTGCCAGCTCCTCGTAAAGGTCGGCGTTGGCAAAGACCGGCGTCAGGTGGTCGATGATGCAACAGTAACTGCGGCGCTTGGCCTGGGTGCCCTCGCTGGGATCGTTGATGATGTAAGGATAGATATTGGGCAGGTCCATTATGGCCAAGTCGGGATAGCATCTGCGGGACAATCCCAGGGCCTTTCCCGGCAGCCATTCCAGGGAGCCGTGCTTGCCGACGTGGATTACCGCGTCGGCCCCGAAGCTGTGCTTTATCCAGCGGTAGAAGGCCAGGTAGTGGTGAGGCGGGGAAAGATGAAAATCGTGGTAAGCCTTGGCCATGTTTTCCAGCTTGCCCCGTGGAGGCTGGATGCCGATAAAGACGTTGCCGTTTACCAGACCCGGAAAAAGAAGGCGGTCGTCATGGACGAAAAGCTCACCCGGGACCTTGCCCCAATCCTCTTCCAGCTTGTCGCGGGTACTTTGCGGCAGGTCTGCATGCCAGGACTCGAAATCCTTTCGGCAGGCCGTGGCCTGGCAGCGTTCTGCCAGCTTGTCGGCGGTCAGCCAGCGCCGGTCGCAGGTGACCCGCTCCAGGATGGCGCGGGCCAACCCGGTGCCGTCGGCGTAAGTCTTGGCCACCTTGTAGCCTGCATGACGCATCTTTTCCAGAAGGAGGTTGACACTCTCAAAGCTGTCCAGGCCGGCGGCGCAGCCGATGCGGTCGTTGCGGGGCGGGTAGTTGTGCAGGACGATAGCCACCTTCCTGGAAGAATTGGGCTTGCGGCCGAGCCGGGCCCAGTTCAGGGCCAGGCGGACACACTTGGCCACCCTTTCAGCTATGGGCCGGTTGCGGGCGATCAGGGCTCCTGTAAGCGGGTCGATCTCGGTCTCTTCCCGGGTGGCAACCGGAACCGTGATCAGGGCCCCGTCGAATTCGGGCTGGGCCACGGCGTAGGCCACGTCCATGGTGGAAATGCCCTGGAGGCTTTCCTCCCACAGTTTCCGGTTTGCCATGGCGACGATGGCCTGGATGTAGGGGACGTCCAGGTCCGGCAGCAGGCGGCGACAGCTTTTGTCCGGCAGGGTCAGGGAAAAGAGCATGGGGTTGATCAGCACGTCGATGATGGTCTTGCCGTCTTTTTTGAAGAACCTGTCGGCCACGTAGAACGCTCCCCGGTTGCCGCGCGCCTTGTCCTTGTATCGCAGGTGAAAGACACACAGTGCATTGGCCCCCTGGCGTTCTATTTCGCGCACCAGGGCGTCGATATGGGCCAGGTTGCCGTTGAGCCATAAGGACTGGTAGAACCACAGGCCGACAGTCGGTTTGCGGGGGTCGATCTTTTCGGACAGGTAGGTTTCCGGCTCGACCGGTCCTTCAAGGTCCGGATGGTAGATTCCTTCCTGGGGCAGGCCGGCCGGCGGTTGGATATCGATCCGGCTTCCAAGGACCTTGTTGTGGAGGTAGCCGAGCAGGTTGCAGAAATTGTTCCGTCCCCCGTGAACCAGGTAGAGATTGATGGTGTCCCAGGCACGGGAGCCGAAATCGTCGGCATAACGGCGGGCCGCCTCCAGGCCGTCTTCGTCGCTTCCCTGGGGATGTATGTGCAGGTAGGGAGCCCTGGTTTCCGACCGGCGTAATTCTTCAATCGCCTTTACCAGGGGTCCGAAGGCCGGGCAGGAAGCCCGGCCGCCGTGGAGGACCAGGATCACGGCGTCGGCAGCCAGGGCTTCTTTCACGAAAGCTGCCACCCGGCTGTTGTCGAAAAGCTGCCGGCCGGTGCGGGCGGTCACCTTGATTTTACCCCAGCGTTTTTGGAAAAGCTCCAGCCCGCCCGAAAGGGATGGAATCTCCATGGAGTGGGCGCTGAAGTAACATAGTTTAAAGACCTTGTTTTCCATATTCAGGTTCCTGCTTGTTTGCCGGCAAGTTTGGTTGGGATCGCCTCCCTGTCTCCGGGCGGCGATCCGTTCAGGCCGGTCACGGTTTCCTGTGCGCAGGCCCGCGGAAACCTTTGCTCCAAGGCGGCCAGCAGCCCGTCGGCGTCAGTGCAGGCGATCCACTGGCCGGTTTTTGGGGTCCCTACTTCCTCCAGGGCCATGGGCCGAAGGCTGAAAACCTGCTTGCCTCCTTCCAGGGCCTGCCTGAGCAGTTCCAGGTTGCCCCGGTTCCAGGAGCCGACGGCAAAACCGCTGTCGATGACCAGGTCGCAGGCCTCGATCCGGTCGCGGGCCTGCTCCAGGGCCGTGCCGTTGATCTTTTCCATCGGTGGTTG
>JALVRI010000426.1 GCA_027031325.1 Desulfobacteraceae bacterium | reverse complement strand
CGATAAGGGCGCACTGGGTCGGGGTTTTTATTCCGGAAAGGACCTGGCCGCAGGCGCAGCCGGCAGGTTCCGGGACGGGGGTAATATCGATTTCCAGGCGGCAAACCGCGTCATGGTCGGCCAGGGCTTTTTTAAAGATCAGCCCGCTGCCGGGCATAATTCCGAGCCCCCGCCACTGGGCGTCGGTGACCTCGAAGGCTTGGTCCATCATTTGGCGCGCCTTGGGGTTGCCCCCGCTCGAAACAGCCCGCCGGTAGCAATTTTGAAGGGCCGGCCGGCCGCTTTCCACCTGTTTCACCAGGGCCAGGATACCCTCCAGGATGTCTGCCGGCTCGAAGCCGGTCACGGCGCAGGGGATCCGGTGGCGCTCGAAAAAATCCCGGTAACCATCCAGTCCGATGATAACCGAAACGTGGCCCGGCAGGATGAAACCGTCGATCCTTATTTCGGGGTTCAAAGCCAGTGTTTCCAAGGCCGGGGGAACGATCTTGTGGGCCGGATAGACCATGAAATTAGAAATTCCGGCCTGGCGGGCATGCAGGACCGCGGCGGCAATCGTAGGGGCGGTGGTCTCGAAGCCGACTCCCAGGAATACCACCGGCCGGTCGGGATTGGCGCCGGCGATCTCCAGGGCATCCATGGTGGAATAGACCACCCGCACGTCCGCCCCGCGGGCCTTTTCCTGCTGGAGGGAAGATCCACTGCCGGGAACCCGCATCAGGTCGCCGAAGGTGGTTACGATCACATCCGGTTTGCGGGCAAGCTCGACGAAGGCGTCGATATCGGCCTGGGAAGTCACGCAGACCGGGCAGCCCGGACCGGAGATGAGAGTGATCCGATCAGGTAGAAGGGCGCGAATCCCGTGACGGAAGATGGACATGGTATGGGTGCCGCAGACTTCCATCAGGCGCACCGGCTGCCGGCAGGTCCGGCGGATCTGTTCGGCCAGGTTGCGGGAAATTTCCGGATCGCGGTATTCGGCAGCGTGTTTGATGGCCATGGCTATTTCCTTTGAAGATTGTTTTCCGCCAGGCGGTTGGCCGCTACCACCGCCTGGCCCAGGCTGATTCCGCCGTCGTTGGCCGGAACCAGGGTGTGGGTCAAAACCTTGAAGCCGGCTTTTTCCAGGGCCGCCACCAGCCCTTCGGTCAGGATGCGGTTCTGGAAACATCCGCCGCTGAGGGCCACCTGCGAAAGGTTGTATGCATGGCCGATTTCGACGCAGAGCCTGGTGCAAAGCTCCACAACGGTAGCGTGGAAACGGGCCCCGATGACAAAGGCCGGTACCCGTTCGCAAATGTCGGCTACCAGGGCCTTTATCATCGGCTCAAGGCGGATGATCCGGGGGCCTTGGGCCGGGTTGCTCCAGCCGAAGGGGTAGCATCCAAAGTTTTGGTTTTCGGTTATCATTTCCAGCTCCATGGCTGCCTGGCCTTCGAAGGCAACTTCCTGGCGCAACCCTACCAGGGAGGCTACCGCGTCAAAGAGGCGGCCCATGCTGGAAGTAAGGGGCGTGTTGACCTTCTTTGTGATCATTTCGGCCGCCACCGCCAGGGCCGATTTTTCCACCTGGCGATGAAGGGGAAGGTCGAGTTCAAGGGCCTTGTTGCCGTATACCTGGAACAAAAGAGCCATGGCCGTGCGCCAGGGCTGCCTGATGGCCGCGGCGCTTCCCGGAAGAGGAAAATGTTCCAGGTGGGCGGCCCGGGTGAATTCTTTGCAGTCGGCCACCAGGACTTCGCCCCCCCAGACGGTTCCGTCGCTGCCGTAGCCGGTGCCGTCGAAGGCAAGCCCGATGACCCTTTGGGTGACCTTGTTTTCAGCCAGGCAGGCGGCGATATGGGCGTGGTGGTGCTGGACCCTGATTACGGGCAGATCGTTGTGTTCCAAGGCGTAGGCCGTGCTCAGGTAATCGGGGTGCATGTCGCAGGCCAGGCATTCGGGCCGGATGTCCAGGATCCTTTGAAGATGCTCTATGGTTTTGCGGAAGTGGTTTTCAGCTTCCAGGTTCTCCAGGTCGCCGATGTGTTGACTGAGAAAAGCCCTATCGTTCCGGGTCAGGCAGACGGTATTTTTCAGTTCCGCCCCGCAGGCCAGGACCGGGGCCACTTTCCTGCTCAGAAAAACCGGTACCGGCACGTATCCCCGGCTGCGGCGCAGGAAACGGGCCGTAGTGCCGCTGCACTGGACCACCGAATCGTCACAACGCAGGTAAATGTCCCGGTCGTGGACCAGGAAATAGTCGGCGATGCCGGCCAGGCGGACAAAGGCTTCATGGTTGTCGATGCAGATGGGCTCCTGGCTGATATTGCCGCTTGTCATCACCAGGGCCAGGAAATCTTCGTCGAGTAACAGGTAATGCAGGGGGGTATAGGGCAGCATTACACCCAGGTAACGGTTGCGGGGGGCCACCTGGTAGGCCAGCACCGGCGGGGTTTTGCGTTCCAGAAGGACTATCGGTCGCTGGCGGCTGGAAAGCAGTTCGGCTTCGGCCGGGCTATAGTGGGCAAAGCGATTGATTTTTTCCAGGTCGGCGGCCATTACGGCAAAGGGTTTTTCCTCCCGCCTTTTCCTGCGCCGCAGCCTGGAGACAGCCTCGTCGTTGGTGGCATCCACGGCCAGGTGAAAGCCTCCCAGGCCCTTGATTGCAACGATGTGCCCATCGGCCAGCAAGGCGGCTGCGGCCCGGATAGGATCGTCGGCCGCTACTTTTTCCTGCCGGGCGTTGCGCAGTTCAACCCGGGGGCCGCAGTCGGGGCAGGCGTTGGGCTGGGCGTGGAAACGGCGGTCGAGGGGATCGTCGTATTCCGCCTGGCACTTGGAGCACATCCGGAATTTACGCATGGAGGTCTTGGGCCGGTCGTAAGGCACGTCTTCTATAATGGTATAGCGCGGGCCGCAGTTGGTGCAGTTTATGAACGGATAACGATAACGCCGGTCGGCGGGGTTGCGCAGCTCCCTGAGGCAGTCCCGGCAGACGCAGACATCCGGTGAAATCAGGGTACGGCGCCGGTCGGCGCCGTTGCTGGCCACGATCTTGAAAGAGGTGTGGCCGGCAGGTGGCAGTTGGTCGACCTCCATGTCCACGATCTTGGAAAGCGGCGGAGCCTGGGATCGGATTTGATCCAGGAAGGCGGAGATCCTTTCCTGTCCGGCCTCGGCGATTATCAGCACTCCCCGGGAAGTGTTGGATACTTCGCCCTTGATTTTCAGTTCAGAGGCCAATTGGAAGACAAACGGCCGGAAACCTACTCCCTGGACGATTCCATTGATCCGGATTCGGTTGCAAACCAGGTCGCGGCCCATGGATCCTCCCGCTCAGCCCTGGTCGCGCTTTCGGCTGTCTTCCACCAGACCGGCGGCTTCACGCAGCAGCCGGATCGATTCCAGGGCCGTGGCCTCGTCGATCTTCTGGATGGCAAAACCGGCATGAACTATTACGTAGTCACCAACCCGGGCGTCTTCCAGCAGCATCAGGCTTGCCCGGCGCCGGACGCCATCGACGTCGATGGTGGCCATTTGGTCCTGGATGGATATTATTTTCGAAGGGATGGCTAGGCACATGGTTCAACCTTTTTCGATATTTATCAGGTGGGCAGGCCGATATCCACCCTGCCCAGGGGCTTGGGCCGTTTCCTGGCCTTCACCCCCAACCGTTCCAGTTCGGCCAGTACCATGGCCACCAGATCGTCTATCCTGGCGGCCACGGTGGCGCTAAGCTCCAGGCCGAAGGTTTGGATGTCTTCCGGCTCTATGCCGATGATCACCGTTTCGGGCCGGCTGTCGATGGCCTCGCACATGGTCAGGGCCTCCAGCAGGTCGACCTGGTGGAGGGAGTTCTTGGCCAGGATGCGGCTGGGAATCTGTTCGCCTGCCAGCCGGTGCAGGTCGCCCGGCCGGCCTCCGTTGCGCACGGCGTCAACCACGATCAGGTGGTCGGCCG
>JALVRI010000425.1 GCA_027031325.1 Desulfobacteraceae bacterium | reverse complement strand
GAAGATCGGCACCCTTCAGGAAGGGGGCCGTCGGGGGTACCAGCTTTATCTGCACCGGCCAATGCTTCAAGGCCGAGGCCTGGTCGCCAAACTGGGCGGGAGCATTGGCGGCCTGGCAGGCGCCGGCGGGAGCGAACTCCTGTATCATGGTCGACGGGCAACCACAGGCCAAGGTCTCGGAAGTCTTTTCACCTGCACTTGCCGCAAGATGTTTTTCGACGGCCTCTTCATCGAATTCTTCCGCCTCCCGTTCCACGATCTTGAGGGCGTCCTGGGGACAATCGCCGATGCAGGCGCCCAGTCCGTCACACAAATTGTCGGAGATGACCTTGGCCTTGCCGTCGATGATGGCCAGGGCCCCCTCGGCACAACTTATCACGCACTGGCCGCAGCCGTCGCATTTTTCTTCGTCGATCTCAATTATTTTGCGTTTTACCTTCATATTCACCTCACCATCCCGGCCGGAATTGTCCCAACCATTAATATGAAAAGCGGACTCAATTTTGCAGCAGGCTGCGGGCCTGCTGCCTGCCCGCATCGGTTTCCAACTTTTGCTCGATCAACTTTTCCAGGGTCTTGGCGTCGAGTCGGCCGGCCTTTAAAAGGTCTTCCCAGCCGACGATAAGATCGGCTTCGGCAACAACGCGCCCCTCGAGCCCGCTGTCTTCTCCTTCCCGGCCCATGTTCTCAAGGATCCTGATCACCTGCTCCACCATGGGCTCAGGAGCGGCCAGCCCATCCAGAATGTTCCGGGCCGCGTCGAAAGAACCGGAAGAATCGAGTTCCATGAGATAGGCGGCCATCAAAACAACCGCCATGTTGGCCTGGAGCTTCTTGCCAATCTGTTCGGCATGGCGGGCCCGCCGAACGGCCCGGCTGATGGCTTTGAAATCGGTTTTCAAGGCACGCTTGACCTCGATGGCCACCCTGTCTTTGAACAGGTCTTCTTTCTGGGCCAGCAACTCCGGTGGCAGATTGCCCAGGCACTGGGAGGCGAATTTACAATAGGCGGCACAGCCGAAATCGAGTTGGGGATTTACGAAACGATGACCGCAGTGGTTGCACTTGCGCATGGTGTCATCTTTGAAAAATTCCACCGGCTTCCCACATTCCGGGCAGGGAACCTCGAAAATGGCTCCCGGTTTCCAGTATTGGGTGTCTTGTCCTGGGCATTTCATGGCCCTTCTCCCGTGGTCTGGGCGGGCGGCGGACCGCTACAGGCCCGCCGCCCGCGGATAATATTGCTCTTTGCACTTATCCCAGTATCGCCTTGAGATCTTCCTCAGGGGTCTTGATGGGCATGATGTTGAAGTTTTCCACCAATACTTTCAGCACGTTGGGACTGACAAAAGCCGGCAGGCTCGGTCCCAGGCGGATATCCTTGATTCCCAGGTGGAGCAGGCTCAGCAGGATGGCCACCGCCTTTTGCTCGTACCAGGACAGGATCATCGAAAGCGGCAGGTCATTGACCCCGCAGTTGAACGCGTCGGCCAGGGCCGAAGCGATCTTGACGGCCGAGTAGGCATCGTTGCACTGTCCCACGTCCAGCAGCCGCGGAATGCCCCCGATGTCACCCAGGTCCTTGTCGAAGAAGCGGAACTTGCCGCAGGCCAGGGTGAGGATGATACAGTCAGAAGGCACCTGCTCGACGAACTTGGTGTAGTAATCGCGTCCCGGCTTGGCCCCGTCGCAGCCGCCCACCAGGAAAAAGTGCCGGATGGCCTTGTCTTTGACAGCCTGGATCACCTTGTCCGCCACGCCCAGGACGGCATTGCGGGCAAAGCCCACCATGACCTGCTTGCCGGGAACATCCTCGCTGAAACCTTCCATGGAGAGGGCTTTTTCGATTGCCGGGGTAAAGTCCTTGTCGGCGATATGGGTCACCCCTGGCCAGCCTACCAGTCCGGTTGTAAAGATACGGTCCTTGTAACTGTCACGCGGTTTCTGGATGCAGTTGGTGGTCATGATGATGGCACCGGGGAACTTGTCGAACTCCTTGGCCTGGTTCTGCCAGGCGGTCCCGTAATGGCCGTAAAAATGCTCGTACTTTTTCAACCCCGGGTAGCCATGACAGGGAAGCATTTCACCATGGGTATAAACGTATATACCCTTGCCCTCGGTCTGCTTGAGGATAAGCTCCAGGTCCCGCAGGTCATGGCCGGAAACCAGGATCGCCTTGCCCTTCTTGGCGCCAAGGGGAACGGCTGTCGGCACGGGATGACCGTAAGTTCCGGTGTTGCCCGCATCCAGCAGTTCCATGGCCCGGATGTTGGTCTCGCCCACCTTGAGCGCCAGGCCCACCAGGTCTTCGACGGTCTTGCTGTCGTCCAGGGTGGCCGCCATGGCCTCATAGATAAACTGGTATACCGCGTCGTCTGACTGGCCCAGGATCAAGGCGTGATCGGCGTAGGCGCAAACTCCTTTAAGGCCGTAAGTGATCAGTTCCCGCAGGCTGCGGATGTCTTCGTTGAGATCCGGGTCGGCCATGACTCCGACTTTTTCGCCCTGGGAAACCAATTCTTCCATGGTGGCTGCGGGAGTGAATACCGCCGGGCCGTCACTGAAATCGACGTTGCCGCCGGCCGCCTTGACCTTCTCCTTGAGGCCGTCACGCAGGGCGACACATTGGTTGATCAGTTCCACGAAACGCTGGGGGTCGAAATCCACGTTGGTCAGGGTGGAAAAGGTCGCCTCGCAGGTAAACTTGTCTATTTCGCGGTCCTTGACGCCCACCTTGGCTCCTTCAAGGGCCACCTGGGAAAGCCCCTTGATGGCGTAAACAAGTAGATCCTGGAGTGCCGCCACGTCAGGCTGCTTGCCACATACACCAACCTTGGTACAGCCGGTTCCTTTAGCCGTTTGTTCACACTGAAAACAAAACATGTAACCCTCCTTTGTTGGTTTTAAGTTAAAATACTGAATAACAGATGTTTTTTTCGATCATGGCTCCGTTTCTATCATCCTCCTTGTCTGCCTGCCTTGACTTAAATCAAAAAATATCCGATTTTTTAGCCTCGAAAAAGACTGCACTTGACAAACAACAGGCCCCTTGCCGGGGGCATCCTTGGAGAACCAATGGACAAGACCTTTGCCGTCGTATCTTCCATTCCCCTTTTCAACGGACTTTCCGCCGGCCAGGTGGAGGCCATCACGGCCATTGCCACCGAAAAGCGCTATGCCCGCAACCAGACCGTTTTCAGCGAGGGCGAACCTGCCAGGGGCTTTTACATAATAGCCGAAGGTAAGGTAAAAATCTTCAAGCTATCCCTGGACGGCAAGGAACAGATTCTCCATATTTACGGTCCTGGCGATCCCTTTGGAGAAGTGCCCATGTTCGCAGGGGGCAAATTCCCGGCCAATGCCCAGGCGTTGGTGGCCAGCCGGCTGATTTTTCTTCCCCGCCGGGATTTCGCCCGCCTGCTGGCAGTCCACCCTTCCCTGGCCATGAACATGCTGGCCGTACTTTCCCGGAGGCTGCGCGAATTTACCGTCCAGATCGAAAATCTTTCCCTGAAAGAAGTTCCCGGCCGCCTGGCTGCCTACCTGCTTTACCTTTCCACGGAGCAGGATGACAGCGACAGGGTGCAACTGCCCATCTCCAAGGGCCAGTTGGCCAGCTTGCTGGGAACCATCCCGGAAACCCTCTCGCGTATTTTCGCCAAGATGACAGACCAGGGCATGATCAACGTTCAGGGCAGACGGATTACAATTGCAAATCGACAGGCAATGGAAGAACTTGCTCTAGAAGGCAGACTGGCGGTCTGATGCGTATCGGCCTTAAGGGCGATTTATATCCGGACTGCGGCGACTGGAGCTCGATGCCTGCAGCCCGGACCGATCTTGAAAGGGTGTTTACTTTTTCAGCCGGGACAACTCTCCGCTCAAAAGGCGTATATGCGCCATCTCTTCTTTGATGATATCGTCCAGACGACCCTTGCCCTTTGC
>JALVRI010000424.1 GCA_027031325.1 Desulfobacteraceae bacterium | reverse complement strand
CCAAATGGTACTTGATGTCATAAACTGAATGCGAGGTTTTGCGATAATTCTTCATAATATCGCAAGCCTACTAAAGTCTTCGCCTAAAGGCGAGGGATTTTCTCCCATTCCCCGAAGGGGACATTAACATCAAAGGAAACAGCTACCGGCTTCGGGGCAATGTCAATGCAGAGGCAATGAATGAGCTTCAGAATAAAAATACATGTGGCTCAAATCTGACGACCCAAAATGGCTCAATTTTAAACGACCGTTGACAAACGATGTTTTTCGTCTTGCCTCCGTGGGCCCTGAGGTCGCCACGAAAGGCTTTTACGGTTTGGGAGTCTTTGCCCGGTGCGACGAAGATCACCTTTCGTCTGTCAAGATCGACAAAGACCGTAATGTAATTGTGGCCCCGCTTGGATGAAGTCTCGTCGATGCCGACCTTTCGGACTTTCGAGAAATCCTCTCTGGTTCTGGCCTCTTGCACATAGTGATCGATCACCCGCCAGATGCGGGTATCGTGTTCTCCGATCAGTCGGGCCACGGCATTGACGGGCATCTCTTTTGCGAGCTGCAAGATGAAAGCTTCAAACAGAAGGGTAAAACCGCTTCCAGGTCTGGCCCAAGGCACATTGAGGGTCTTAACGCCGCAGTGGCCACATCGGACCCTGGGAAGGCGCGCATGCAGGTAACACTCGTGTTGGAAGAAGTTGAGGTGTCTCCAGGTTTTTTGCGAGCTGTCATAAACCTTGCAGCCTTCTGAGCCGCAAACCGGACAAGGGAGCTGGGCTCCCGGCTCGAAGTTCAGCTCGATGTCGAGAACCTGTCGCGCGGGATCAAAGGTAATCTTATGAACATACCAAGGTGGGGTGAGCGACAAAGCAACCTGGAAGAGCTCTTCAGTTTTCATCCGGGAAAACACCTCTTGCGCCTTGTGTCAACAGATGTGATCGTCGAGCCCGCATGGCCGAACACCGCTAACATCCTTGAGCCGGAGGCTGGAGGAGGCCATCCTCTCGCCGTCGGCCTACTTCCCACACAGCATGGGCAAGGAGGTGATGTCAACACTGCGATAGCACCCGAAGGGCTTGGTCTTGACATCACCTCCGCCCATGCTAGCTCCCTTGGGAAGGGGGCCGCCGAAGCTGGCGCTTCCGCATCAGTTTTTTTTCGCTTTCCACACAAAACAGCGAAGAGCCAAGAAAATTTCCCCCTCTACTTGAAGGAGCTGGAGTTTCGCTACAATAACCGCGATCGTGACTTGTTCGAATTGGTAGCAAAATACCTTTGTGATTTGGTACCAAAACTTGAGTAATTACCAAAGCTTTTCTTCTTTTACTCAAGTAAAAACTGCTCTGGTTGAGTAGTTTTTTCAACAGCCTGTTAGGGCTAATCCTTGCCTGAGGACAAAGAATTTCTGAAAATCTTGAATGAAAAAACCATGCAATAATAAATGACAAAGTAACCAATTATATAAACCACTATTTTTCCAAAAAAGAAGATAAATCGATTAACGTGCATTTGATTAAAGCCATAAATCGCCAACAAAAGGCCTGGCACAATAGATGCAAAGTAAATCACATACATTGCTTTTAAAGCTTGTTTATAATTTGTAAAAATCAAACCAATTGCAATTCCGATTATTGCCATTGATAGATACTGATCAATGTTTGACAGGACGATGGAAAAGAGCCCATTGAGCCAGCCTGGCAAGAATTCGCTATTTTTGATACTCCTTACTATGTCAGCTCCAAATTCAACCAAACCAGATGTAGTGTAAAAAGTGAAGGTGTAAGAGAACCATAATAACAAGAATACGATAGGAATCGATTGTCTTTTTGTCATTCTATACACTCCGATTGAAAAGCTTATGCGAATGACAACCGAAAATTGACCCACCCCTCGGTTGATAAAAATTCTACTCACCACCAACGGCATGGTGGGACGCCCGCCTGCGGGAGGGACGGAGGAAGCCCATAGGGCGACCGGAGTTCCCTCACGCAGGCGGGGCGCTCGGCTTATTCCTGCTGCTTTAACGTCTCCCTGAGTCGGTAACTATCCCAGCTGCAGTTGATGATATGAGCGTTATGGGTCACCCTGACCAGTAACGCAGCCGTAAGTGTCGCTTCTCCAAATACCTGGGTCCAGTCTCCAAAACCCAAATTGGTGGTTATAATCACCGGCTTTCTCTCGTGGCGCTCGGCAAGAACCTGAAACAACAGTTCGCAACCTTCTTTGACAAAAGGTACATATCCAAGCTCGTCGATTATTATCAGGCCATAACGGTAATAGCGTTTGATCACTCGTGACAGAACTTTTTCGTCCCGCGCCTCGATCAGTTCGTTTACCAGCGCGCAGGCGCTCACAAAGCGGGTACGTACGCCCTGAGCGCAGGCCTGGAGCCCCAGCGCTATGGCCAAGTGCGTCTTGCCCGTGCCGCTCTTTCCCATGAAAATTACATTGCGGTTTTGTTTGAGATAGTCCCCGCATAAAAGCTCCCGCACCAGCCGTGTGTCAAGTTCCGGCGCATATTCGAACTTGAATGTCTCGATGGGCTTCAGTAACGGAAATCTGGCTTCGGTGATTCGACGCTTGCGACCGTTTTCCTGACGCGTGCCAACTTCCAAATCGGTCAGGTCCAGCAAAAAATCGCCATAGTCCTGGCCGCTCTCTCCGGCCTGGCGCAGGTGCGCTTCCAGATGAGCGGCCATGGTGGAAAGCTTCAGAATTTTCAAATTGTCCAGCAACCTAATTCTTGTCGTGTCGTTCATATCCGGCCTCCAATCTGATCATAGACCCTGATGTCCGGGGCCGGCATTCGCTCCCAGTTGGACAACGGCTGGATGTCTGGCTGACTTTCACGCAACAGCTGGACTACCGCCGCGCTGGAACCCACCCCGGCTTCCAGCGCTGTCTTCACTGCCGAAACGATCTGTTCGGGTCCGTGACTTTTGAAAAGCTGCAGAACTGATATGAACTCCCGGGTGCCTCTGCTGGAACCGAGCTTGTCACGAAAACGGGTCAAAAGCTGTTCCAGACAAGTAGGCCACTTCTTGCGCCATTGGCGGATCGCACGCGATGAATCAAACGCCAATGGCCGTTGGTAAAGCAGTTCCAGATAATGCTGCGGATCCAGTTGCCATTTGTTGTTGCCGTACAGTCGGCGGTGAGCCGCTATCTGTTTGTTGCCGTGAAAAATCTCCAGACGTTCCACATACAGCAGGCTTCTGACCTTGGTGCCGCCATACAGCACCGGAACCGAGTAGCGGTTCTTGTCGATGCTGACCGTCGCGTATTTGTCCACCTTGCCTTCGCATATCTCCACGTTGTCAAACGGCTCCGGCGGAAGGCTGATGAGATGGCCCTTTTCCTGCTCGTAAAGTTCATTCACCGTCCGGCTGCGCCCGGCCATACGATGGCCCCCATAGCCGTAACACTGCCTGAGCAGATCCTGATTGAGTGTAGCCAGATCCGGCGCCTCCGGTACCGGGACCATGTAGTTGCGCCGGGCAAAGCCTACCAGCCCTTCAACGCCGCCTTTCTCATGGCCCTGGTTGACGTTGCAAAACCGCGCCGTAAAATTGTAATAGGCCTTGAATTTTATGAAACTGTCCTGCAACTTGCGCTTCTTGCCCTTGAGAACCTGCGCCACCGCACTGCTCAAATTGTCATAAATCAAGGTCGGAAAAATCCCGCCGAAAAAATTGAATGCCTCAATGAGCCCTTCGAAAAACGCCTGTTGGCGCTCGCAGGGGAAACACCGCACAAAATGCTTGCCACTGCCTTTCGAGCGCATGCAAAACATCTTCAAACGCACCTGCGTTCCGCTCAGTACGGCTTGACTGGGTTTTCCTCAAAAAAGTGGACACGAGCAAGAGCTAAATTTTAGTCTTTGTTGTTCAAATTCAGCTGGGGATAGATATCCCAAGGTAGAGTGCCTTCTTTCGCGATTATAAAATGCTTCGATGTA
>JALVRI010000423.1:3016-3966 GCA_027031325.1 Desulfobacteraceae bacterium | reverse complement strand
GAAAAGACTTTGCGATCGGCCGTGGCCAACGCTGACAACAATCTGAGCATGGATGTAGACCTGCTGGTGGTCAAGAACCTGATTGTGGATAGGGGTCCGATGCTCAAGCGTTATCGTGCCAGGGCCAGGGGACGCGGGACAAGGATTTTAAAGAGAACAAGTCATATTACCGTCGTTCTGGCAGAAGAATCGGTCTAAAAAGGAGGGAACAGTTTGGGCCAGAAAGTCAATCCGATTGGTTTGAGATTGGGGATTGTCAAAACCTGGGAATCCCGGTGGTACGCAGACAAAAAATATGCGGATTATATTTACGAAGATTACAAGATCCGCAAGTTCATCAAGGAAAAGCTCTATCATGCCGGGATATCCAGGATCGAAATCGAAAGATCGGCGAAACGCATCCGCTTGCGGATTTTCACCGCCCGTCCCGGAATTGTTATCGGCAAGAAGGGTGTCGAGATTGAAAGGCTCAAAACGGAACTGGAAAATATGGTCACCCAGGAAGTGCTCATTGATATCCAGGAAGTCCGCAAGCCGGAAATAGATGCCCAGCTGGTAGCCGAAAATGTTGCCCTCCAGATCGAACGCCGGGTTGCTTTCCGGCGTGCCATGAAAAGAGCGGTCTCCTCTGCGTTGAGATTCGGCGCCCAGGGAATCAAGATTATCTGTTCCGGGCGTTTGGGCGGCGCCGAGATGGCACGTACTGAATGGTACCGTGAAGGAAGGGTACCCTTGCACACATTGCGGGCCGATATCGATTACGGGTTCATAGAGGCCAAAACGACATACGGTGTAATCGGAGTAAAAGTTTTTATTTTCAAAGGTGAAATCCTGAAAAAGGAAAAAAGCGAAATAGGCAAATAAGGTAGAAATGGCATCCAGACGGGCAACCGGTCCTGAAAATTGGCAGGGACGGGTGGGTCGGTCTTAAAATGCCGGAAGCCGTCCCA
>JALVRI010000423.1:0-3006 GCA_027031325.1 Desulfobacteraceae bacterium | reverse complement strand
AATGCGGGGGGTAGCCCGGCGGGGGTGTAACTTGAATTTCGGTGAATTTGGACTTCAGGCGACAGATTGCGGATGGCTGACGGCCAAGCAGATTGAAGCCGCCCGGATAGCCATGACCCGCCATGTAAAACGCGGCGGGAAGATATGGATCCGCATTTTCCCGGACAAACCTATCACCAAGAAACCGGCTGAAGTTCGGATGGGGAAAGGTAAAGGCTCTCCTGAAGGATGGGTGGCCGTTATCAAGCCCGGTAGAATTCTCTACGAAATGTCCGGAGTTTCAAAGGAAATGGCAAAAGAAGCACTCCGCCTTGCTTCTCACAAGCTTCCGATTAAAACCAAGTTCGTTGAGAGGAGCGAATGATGAAAGCAAGTGAAATCAGAGAGTTGACCCCGGAAGATATGCAGCAGAAAGTCGGCGAGTTGAAACAGGAGTTGTTCAATCTGCGCTTCCAGCACGGTGTCGGACAGCTGGAGAATACCAGCCGGATCAAGCAAACCCGTAAGGATATAGCCAGGCTCAAGACAATCCTGCGGGAAATTGAGCTCAACAAAAATTCGACTAGCGAGTAATGGTGGCTATGAAAAAACGTGGCATGAAAAGACAGGTTATCGGTACTATCGTAAGTAACAAGATGGATAAGACCGTTGTTGTCCAGGTTGAACGGCTGGTCAAGCATCCATTGTACAAAAAGTATATTCGTCGCCGGAACAAGTTTGTCGCCCATGACAATGACAATGCATGCAATATCGGTGACAAGGTATTGATCACAGAGTCCAGGCCGTTGAGCAAGACAAAGCGTTGGCGGGTTAGCAAGATAGTAGAAAAAGCCCTCTAGAACCAGAAGGATAACAGAAAATGATTCAGGCAGAAACCAAATTGACCGTAGCCGACAATTCCGGTGCCCGTGTGCTGTATTGTATAAAGGTCCTGGGTGGATCGAAACGGAGATACGCCAGTATAGGCGATATAATTGTGGTTTCGGTTAAGGATGCAATTCCGAATGCCAAGGTCAAGAAAGGCGATGTCCACAAGGCGGTGGTGGTTAGAACCAAGAAAGAGATCCGCCGCCCGGATGGATCCTACATTCGTTTCGACGACAACAGCGCGGTGCTCATAAACAATCAACGCGAACCTTTGGGAACGCGTATTTTCGGACCGGTGGCGCGCGAGCTGAGAGCAAAGCGCTTCATGAAGATTGTTTCGCTGGCACCGGAAGTATTATAATCAGTAATCTTTGGAGTGCTGTCCCATGATGCGACATAAATGCCACCTGAAAAAAGACGACAAGGTCAAAGTGATTACCGGTAAAGACAAGGGAAAGATCGGTAAAATTATAAAGGTCGACCGTAAGAAGCAACGGGTACTGGTCGAAAATATTAATATAGTCAAGAGGCATACCCGGCCCAACATGCAAAACCGACAGGGCGGAATCATAGAGAGTGAAGCCCCGATTCATTGGTCCAACGTGATGTTGATGTGTGACAAATGTGTAGCGCCCATCAGGATCAAGATGAAAAGACTCGACGATGGAAAGAAGGTGCGGGTTTGCCGCAAGTGTAACGAACTTATCGACGCCTAGCAGGCTGTCGAAAAACGTCATGAGCGCAGGTCAGACAAGCCAAAATCAGACCCAAAAGGGCAGTTTATTGGTGATAAATAATGAACATTTTGAGGAGAATTTTAACGCCGTATGGCCCAAGCGTAATAGTTTTTCAACAACCTGCTAGGGAGCGCGTGAAAGGTACGTGTACTCCGGAGGATTGGAATGTCACAGCTTAAATCTTTTTATGAAGAACAGGTTGCGCCGAAGCTCAAGGAAAAGTTCGGGTTCAAGAACCAGATGCAGGTTCCGCGCCTGGAGAAGATAGTTCTTAACATGGGATTGGGCGAGGCTATTCAAAACATCAAGGTTCTTGATGGGGCAGTTGAGGAATTGATGGCCATAGCCGGGCAGAAGCCGGTTATCACGCGTGCAAAAAAATCGATCGCAGCATTCAAGTTGAGGGCCGGTATGCCTATCGGATGCATGGTTACTTTGCGGCGTCGTAGAATGTACGATTTCTACCAGAAGTTGGTGAACATCGCCCTGCCGCGTGTGCGGGATTTTCGGGGAGTGTCACCCAAGGCTTTCGATGGCGCCGGAAATTACTCATTAGGTATAAAGGAACACATTATTTTCCCGGAAATCGATTACGATAAGATCGATAAGATCAAGGGGATGAACATCAGTATCGTTACTACTGCCAAGTCTGACGAAGAAGGACGGGAACTGCTCAGATTGATGGGTATGCCCTTCAGAAAATAGAGGCTTGAAGGCACTTGACGGCAATATAAGGAGGTTGTGTTGGCCAGGACAGCATTGCGGATGAAGGCTAAGCGTAAACCAAAATTCAAGGTGCGGGCCTATAACCGGTGCCCGATTTGCGGTAGGCCGCGAGGGTTTATCAGAAAATTTGGGGTTTGCCGTATATGTTTCAGGACCATGGCGTCACAGGGCAAATTGCCGGGTGTGACAAAATCTAGCTGGTAAAATTGAGATATTAATACAGCGGGCCGACAATTGCATGCAAGGCCGGCTGAAAATCAACGCGGAGAAAGATCATGTCAATGAGTGATCCCATAGCGGACATGCTGACGCGGATTCGTAACGCCGGAAAAGCCAAGTTCAACAGCGTCGATGTGCCGGGTTCTAAGATCAAGACCGAGATAGCCAAGGTTCTCAAGAGCGAAGGTTACATCCGCAATTACAAGTTCATCAAGGACGGCAAGCAAGGCATCCTGAGAATATACCTTAGGTATACGGAAGACAACCAGCATGCCATTTTGGATATCCAAAGGGCAAGCAAGCCAAGCCGGAGAGTGTACGTGAGCGCAAAGGAGATCAAGCCGGTGTACAACGGTTTGGGCATAGCAATCCTGTCAACCTCGAAAGGGGTTTTGACAGACAAGAAGGCCCGCGCGATCAACGTGGGCGGCGAATTGCTTTGTACGGTTTGGTAAGT
>JALVRI010000422.1 GCA_027031325.1 Desulfobacteraceae bacterium | reverse complement strand
TCCGAGTTCCTGATTCACGGTGTGGACGTGGAAGGACGCTGCCAGGGAATCGAAAAAGACCTGGTCAGCCTGCTGGGACGCTGGTCGGGCAGGCCGGTGACTTACGCCGGAGGTATCCGCAGCATGGAGGACATCCGGCTGATAGCCGAACTGGGCCGGGGAGCCGTCGATTTCACGGTGGGAAGCGCCCTGGACATCTTCGGTGGTTCGGACCTGGAGTATGACCGGCTGGCAGCCGCCTTCGGCCCGGGCACCAAAACCCTCTAGCAGGCTGTTTAACCCGGATTTTACCTTGTCTGACCTGCGCTCATGACGTTTTTCAACTGCCTGCCTGGCGTTGCGGCAAACATCTCCACCATTGACACCGCCTCTGCCGGCTGGTTTAATTGAATGATAAACCCTTACCAGATGGAGCGTTCCCCTATGGCAAAACGCTTCAGCCCGGCTTTGGCCGTTATCATCCTCCTTGCGTTTGCATCCGCGGCCCCGCAGGTCATCCAGGCGGAACCTGCGGCCATCAAGGTCGGGGTCAGCGTTTCTTTAAGTGGCAAGTACATCGCCCCGTCCCGCATGCTTCAATCGGCCTACAATATGTGGGCCGACCAGGTAAACCGGAAGGGAGGCCTTCTTGGGCGGCCGCTGGAATTGATTTTGCGCGACGACCAAAGCCTGCCCCAAAAGTGCGCCAGGCTCTACGATGAACTCATCGAGGGCGAAAAAGTCGATCTGGTACTGGCACCCTACGGTACGCCTCTTACCTACAAAGCCTCTGAAGTTACGGAAAAACACGGCTATGTCCTGGCGGCCTGCGCCGCCTCCGGGCCTGCCATCTGGGAGCGGGGCTACAGCAAGGTTTTCGGCGTCTATGCCACCGCCGACCGTTACTTCATCGGGTATCTCGATATCCTGGCCCGCCACGGGTTCAAAACCATCGGTATCATCTACGAGGATTCAGCCTTTGCCAGGGCCGCAGCCGAAGGGGCCAAGCTCTGGGCCGGCCGTTTCGGCCTCGACCTCGTATTCTACCGCAAGTTCAAGGACAACCTGCCGGAACTGCGAAAGCTCACTATCGCAGCCCTGGCCGTTGAGCCGGACGGGATGATATTTTGCCTCTACCCGCCGGACACCTATGCTATTTGCAAGTTCATCAGTAAAGGCGCGGAGCGGTTCAAATCCATGGCCTTTACCATAGCGCCGGTTTTTCGTGATTTCTACAAGCGGGTCGGCCCCCTGGCAGAAGGTGTCTTCGGACCTTCCCACTGGGAACCGGACCCCCGTCTTCCCTACCCCGGCAGCAAGAAATTCATAGAAGATTTCGAGCACTTTACGGGCATCCAGCCGACCTACCACGCCGCCTCGGCCTATGCCGGTTGCCAGATCCTGACCCATGCCATCCAGCAAACCGGCTCCCTGAACCAAGAACATATTGCCGCTTACATACGTTCCAGGGACACCATGACCATCATCGGCCGCTTCAAGGTCGATCACCATGGACGCCAGGTAGGCCACAATCCCCTCCTGATCCAGTGGCAAAAGGGTCGCAAAGAGATCGTTTACCCGACCAAGCTGCGGACCGCCCGGGCAATCTTCGGCGACTCCAGGGGAACCGCAAAACCATGAAGCGGCTCGGCAGACTTTTCGCCCACCGCCTGGTGACCCCCTTATTGCTGACTTTGATCGTGGCCGGAACCAGTGCCGGCTGGATCTCGCTCAAACTGCTGACCCCGCCCCTTTCCAGGATGCTTGGCCAGCGGGCCGCCTCCGACCTGGTGCATTCTGTGGAAATGAGCCTCGCGGTTTGCGAGGAAAGGCTGGACGACCTGTTGTCGCTGAGGATGGAAGCCGATCCCGGGGTCAACAGCAGCATGCGCAGGCAGGCCCTGCAAGAGATCAAGCGGATCAGCCGGACCTTCGTGGGCATCGAAATCATGGTTCTCCAGGAAGGCCGCCTGGTTGCCTCATCCATCCCCATCACGCCCAACGGTCTGGAACTGGGCAACAAGGAAGGTGATCCAGGGGTTTTCCACGCCCGGCTGGGTGAAAACCAGATCATGGCCTGTGAGCGCTATTTCCCCTTCTGGCGCTGGCATATCGTCAGTTTCATTTTCGAGAAGGATTTCCAGGCCCCCATCGTGCTCGCCCGCCGTATCGTGGCCCTTGGAATCGGCGGAGTCGTCCTGGTGATGATCGGCACCGTCTTCATCATTTTCCACCGCAGAATCGACCTGCCTCTAAAGGAGCTGACCGCCGGCGCCCAAAACGTGGCCCTGGGCCGAATGGAAAAGATCAGGGTTCTCAGCCAGGATGAAATCGGCCAGGTGGCCAAAGCCTTCAACGTCATGATCCAGGCCCTGCAGAACGACAAGGATATGATCCGCCGCATGATGTCCGAGCTCAGGGATTCGGAAGAGCGTTACCGGGTCCTGACCGAGCATGCCCTGGCCCACATCGCGGTCGTCCAGGATGCCCGGATCGTCTATGCCAACAGCAAGGTGCTCGAAGACCTGGGATATACCAGCCAGAGCCTGGCGGGGGTACCGGCTGAAAACTTCGTCCACCCCGACGACCGCCCCTGGGTGGAGGAAACCATCAAGTCGATCTTCAAGGGCGAACGCGACGGTGCCCACTTCGAATGCCGATATCTAGACAAATCGGGACGCTCACTGTGGTTCGAGACCCTGGCCACCGCCATCGTTTATCGCGAAAAGCCGGCGGTGGTGATCCATGCCATCGATATCGAAAAACGCAAGCAGGAAGAGATCCGCCGCCGGGAACTGGAGCAAAAGCTTTCGCGGGCCCAGAAAATGGAAGCCATCGGCGCCCTGGCAGGCAGCGTGGCCCATGACCTGAACAACATCCTGGGAGGACTGGTGACTTACCCCGAATTGTTGTTGATGGATCTGGACGAAGGCAGCCCCCTTCACCAGCCCCTGGTCATGATCCACCAGGCCGGCCAAAGGGCAGCGGCCATAGTCCAGGACCTTTTGACCCTGGCCCGCCGGGGGGTGCCGGCCGCAGAGGTCATCGACCTCAACCAGATTGTCGAAGATTACCTGGCCAGCCCGGAATTCGCCCGCCTGCGCTCCGAATATCCGGGTATCGAGCTTGAAAAGCGGCTTGCCCCCGACTGCTCCAACATAATCGGCTCACCGGTCCACCTCTCCAAGACGGTGATGAACCTGGTGGCCAACGCTTTCGAGGCCACGGGCGACAATGGCAGGATAGTTCTTGAAACTTGCCGCCGGAAACTGGATCAGCCCCTGGAAGGTTATGAGATCATCCCTCCCGGAAATTACATGGTCTTGAAAGTTGAAGACACAGGGGTGGGGATTGCCCCCGAAGACCTGAAAAAGATCTTCGAACCTTTTTACACCAAGAAGGTCATGGGACGCAGCGGAACGGGGCTGGGGATGGCGGTCGTCTGGTCGACGGTCAAGGACCATGACGGTTTCATCGATGTCCAAAGCCGTCCCGGAGTTGGAACCTGTTTCAGGCTCTTCTTTCCGGTCACCGATCGCATCCGGCCCCAGGCCAGCGCTGAAACCGACCTGGAACCCCTCAAAGGCGACGAATCGGTGCTGGTGGTGGACGACGTGGCCCAGCAGAGAATGGTGGCCCGGCATTTGCTGGAAAAACTGGGTTACAAGGTAATCGAGGCTGCCGGCGGCGAGGAAGCCCTGGCCATCACAGCCAGGCAACCGTGCGACCTGGTGGTGCTCGACATGATCATGGATCCCGGGATGGACGGCCTTGAAACCTACCGCCGCCTGATTGCCATCAACCCGGCCCAGAAGGCGGTCATTGCCAGCGGGTATTCCGAAACGGTACGCGTAAAAAAGGCCTTGGCCCTGGGGGCCTCCTCTTACGTTCGCAAACCATACACCATCGAGTCCCTCGGCAAGGCGGTCCGCCGCGCCCTGGACGGGGATGCACCTAACCGGCGCTCCTGAATCTCCGGCAGAACGCGTCC
>JALVRI010000421.1 GCA_027031325.1 Desulfobacteraceae bacterium | reverse complement strand
GCAAGCTTCTTCTCCTTGTCCGAGTTGATCTTGATGGGAACGAAATGGCGATTGACGTATGATATCACGGCCGGGTCGGCAAAGGTTTCCTTGTCCATCTTTTTGCAGTAACGACACCAGTCGGCGTAGAAATTCAACATTACCTTGAGCCCTTTGTCCTTGGCCAGGCTGCGACCCTGCTCATAGGAATACCACCTGATGCTGTCAGCGGTTGCAATACTGCAGTCGATTACCACGGCCGTTACCAGGATCACGGCAAGGGCGGCAACTTTCCCGTAGTGATGTTTCATGACGACTCCTTAAAATGCCAGCAGATAGAGTTTGTCGGCAAGCAGCAAGGCCCCCACGGCCACCAGCAGCCCGCCGGCGATTTTATGAATCAAGCCTGTAAAACGCACGATCCTGCGGATGAATTTTAGCAGAAAGTCGATGAAAAAGGAAAGGACCACAAACGGCAGGGCCAGGCCCAGTGAAAATATGGCCAGAAGGCCCATTCCCTGCCAGACGGTTTCCTGGTTGCCGGCCATGATCAGGATAGATCCAAGCATGGGGCCGATACAAGGGCTCCATCCGGCTCCGAAGGCCATTCCCACCACAAAGACTCCCACCAGGTGAACCGGCGCCCGGGCGGAATGAATCCGCTTGTCCATTTCCAGCCAGGGGATGTGCAAGATTCCCAGCAGGTGAAGTCCCAGGACGATGATCAGCAGGCCGCCGCCAATCCGCAGCCAGTCCTTGGAGGCTGTAAAAAGATTTCCCATCATGGTCGCCGAGGCCCCCAGCAGGATGAAGACCACGGAAAAACCCAGGACGTAGGCCAGGGTCATGCTGATTACCCGGCGCCGGATTCCGGTATCTGCGGCCTGGGTCAACTGATCGAGGTTCAAACCGGTGATGAAGGAAAAATACGACGGTATCAGTGGCAACACACAGGGCGAAAAAAAAGACAGAAGCCCTGCCAGCAAAGCCGCCGTTATACTCACGCTTTCGGTGAACATAAAATTTCCGGGTCGCTAGGGCACCAAGTGCCAAGATGGCAAATGCGGCCGCTCCTTTTCCCGTGATCCGGCCGCAAGGGACCAACTTTCCGGTTTAATGAGCGCTAGTTTCCCAAAACGTTACATACTTGGCCCGTGCCTCTTAAAATCGATTCCAGGCGCTCATCGGGATCAGGACTTGGAATTTGCGAAATTGCGGATCATCATTTCTCCAAGCTCCCGGGAGCGCAGGGTCGCAGCTTCCACCGCGTTGATCAGGGTTGTCCGCAGGCCTCCTTTTTCCAAAGTATGCAGGCCGGCGATGGCCGTGCCACCGGGCGAAGTCACCATGTCCTTGAGCTGGCCGGGATGGATCCTGGTATCCAGCAACATCTTGGCCGCCCCAAGGATGGTCTGGGAGGCCAGGAAAAGGGCTTCTTTGCGGGAGAGTCCTACCTTGACCCCGGCATCGGCCAGGGCGTCCACGATCATGAAAATGTAGGCCGGACCGCTTCCGGAAAGACCGGTCACGGCGTCTAGCAGGTAATTTTCCTTCAAAAATACGCAGCGCCCCACCGAGTTGAAAATGGCCATGGCCGTATCGATATCTTCCGGAAGGGCGTTTTCCCCGGCGGCGATGGCCGCGGCGCCTTCCTTGACCATCACCGCAACGTTGGGCATAACCCGTATCAGGCGCAACTTCTTGTTGAGGCAGCTTTCGATGGCGCTCAGGGGTACGCCGGCGGCGATTGAAATCACAAGCTTGCTCATATCCAGGTCGGCGACGGTCTCCTTGAGGACCTCGGCCATGATCTGGGGCTTGATGGCGTAGATCACGATATCCGAGCGCCGGACAACCTCGTTGTTGTCCGCGGTGGTTGCGATGCCGAATTTGGCGGCAAGTTCATCGAGCCGTTCCTGCCTGACGTCCGAGCAGATGATCCGGTCCGGGCTGCAGGAATCCGAACTTACAAGTCCACTGATCAGGGCTTCACCCATGTTGCCCGAGCCGATGAATCCGATGTTTTTTTTCCTCAGCATGGCATCCTTCCTGGTGGCTGGTGGTTCAAAATCAGGCGTTCAATTTCCATGATGGCCAATTAGCTTAGCTTTTGAACGGGTCAAGTCAATAGAAAAAGGAAAACCCGGCCGACTATCGAGCCGGCCGGGTCAACCAAGAGGAGGGACGAAGGTGACCGTCCCCAGTGGACGGTTTGAACGCAGGTTTTATTTCAAGGCTTCTACTTGCTTGCCTATGTCGCGGTACAGCGAAAAGGCATCCAGGACCATCTTGTCGGCGGCCGTACTTTCTCCCCTGACCAGGCGGGCCAGGATCTCACCCAGGCCGGGACCGAGCATGAAGCCCTGGCCGCACATTCCCACGGCATGCAGCAGGCCTTCGAACTGCCTGTTCCAGCCCACCAGGGGTGAGCCGTCGGTTGTCATGGGATACAGCCCCCGCCAGACGCGCCTTACCCTGAGATTGGCCAGTCGCGGCAAAAGCTCGACCATCCGGCGGCAGACCTGGGGCAAAAAGACGGAGGTTTCGTTGTAGTCCGTACCGGCGATCGGCGGATCGGGAGTTATGCAGAAAACCACCTGGCCGTGACGGTTTTGATAGAAATAGTAGTTCTTGGAGCCTTTGGCCGGCCTGAGGTCAACCACCATGGTGGGACAAAACATCCGGACCGGTTCGGTTATGCCGGCTTCGTGCGATTCAGGGTACACCGGTATTTCCGATCCCAGGCTGCGTCCCAGTTCCACGGAACCGGCACCGGCGGCGTCGATTACCACAGGGCTTGCGTATGTGGCCCTGTCGGTCCTGACTCCGGTCACCCGGCCGTTTGTGACCATCAGTGAGACCACCTTCTCTTTGAATTTGAAAACGACCCCGCTTTCAACGGCATTTTTATGGAAAGCGTTTATGGCCAGCAGCGGCGAGACCGAGCCGTCCTCGGGAGAGAAGGTGCCTCCCATGAGGCCGTCGGGATTGATGCCGGGAACGATCTCACGCATCCGGCCGGCATCGACGTAATCGATATTGAGACCGTGCTTTTTCTGGACCGGCAGGAATGATTTGAGGAGTTTTTCTTCTTCTGTCCGGTAGACCGGAAAAGTGTAGCCGCCTTGCAACCATTCAATCTCGTCGCCGTGGACCTCTTTCCAGGTGGAAAATATCTCCAGCGACCTGAGGCAAGTCGTTATCTTGGCCGGATCGGTATGGGTTGCGCGTACACCTCCAATGGCATGCTTGTTTTCCCCCTGGCCGGGCGAGGGCCGGCGGTCGATGACCAGGGTTTTCACTCCCATCCGTCCCAGGGCCATGGCCGTGGGGACACCGATGGAACCGGCTCCGATAACGATGACGTCGAAATTACTCATTGTCAGCACCTCCCTTGATCCCGGCGAAGTATCCCATGGGCACTTCAACGAAAAGCGGGCGGTCAACCCGGTCGGTAACCTGCCCAAGATCGATTCCTTCTTCCTGGAAGATGCGCCAGATCATGGGGCGACAGGTCTTTGAGCCACAGGCACCCATGCCGGCCCGGGTCAGGGCCTTGAGCTGGTTGAGATCCCGTACTCCGCTGCGGATAGCTTCCCTGATCTGGCCTGCAGTGACCCTTTCACAGCGGCAGACCACTGCGTCGTCGTCCACCGGCTGGCGGTTATAGGTGGCCAGGGGATCTACCTGCTTTTCGACAACCTGGATCCCGGCAGCTTTCTTGGCCAGCTCTTTGGGCATTTGGACCTGGACCAGGATGGTCTTGGGGTATTTTTTCTTGACCCTTATCTTCGAGACCGTATAACGACCCAGCACGGTGGCATCGGCATCGGTTACCGTTACCTGCCGGCCGGCTTCGACCGTGGTACGCCATATTTCATACGGGATGGTAACCAGGGGATTGTCGGGATCCTTGCGATAATCCACCAGAGTGATGGCCAGACCGGGGCACACGGCCACGCAATTGAGGCAGCCGGTACAATCGACGCTGTCGT